>NZ_JAKMSF010000019.1:0-13805 GCF_025772505.1 Campylobacter sp. CNRCH_2016_3089 | reverse complement strand
TTGTAATTGATTTAAAAAATAGCAAGATTTTAAAAGCAATACAAGAGAGATGTTTTAAAGAATTTGGGTAATGTAACTAGGTTTAATAGATATATGCTTTTAAAACAAGGTTTTACAAATCCAAATTCACAAGATGAAGTTTTATATGATGATATTAAATCAATAACATAGATTGATATAAAGGTTTATATCAATCTGGATATAAATTTTAAATAAAATTTACCAAGAAGCTTTTTTATAAAGACTATATATTTTTTAAAAAAGTATTTTTAAACCAAAGTTTTTACTATGATAATAAAACCTATCATTTAAGAAATTAAACTTAAAAAATGAAAATTTGATTATCAAAATTCCTAGTGATTTTTCAAAGCTTTAGAAAATATTATAAAGTATGATAATAGCTCACATAGTATAATTAGTTTTATCTATGAAAAAGATTTATACCTAATATATAATTTAGGTGTAAAATAAATTATTATTATGGTTGTTTATATAATATACAAAAAGCTATTTTTGAAAATATAAAAACTCTTTTTTAATATTTTGAATATAATTTGCCAAAAAAACACTCGGGAGTAAAAAATAAATGGTGGATTTAGCAGGACTCGAACCTGCGACCAACCGGTTATGAGCCGGTTGCTCTAACCAACTGAGCTATAAATCCGCCAGAAGTTAAAATAAAAATGTTATTATATCTTTATTTCCTTAATTTAAATTTAGAATTTTATTTTTACCGCTTTTTCTATTGCTAAATATCTAAAGGTTATTAAATTTTGTAAAATTCCAAAGAAAATCATAAAGGTAGCAAAAGAACTCCCCCCATGGCTAAAAAATGGCATAGGTATACCAACAACAGGGGCAAAACCTATGGTCATTGATATATTTACCGCTACATATATGAAAATAAATAAAGCAATGCAATTTGTCACTACTCTTGTAAAATAATCATCTTTGAGCTTATAATTTAAACTCAATAAATGAAAAATGAGTAAGGTGTAAAGTAGTATGATTACAACTGCACCGATAAAACCAAATCTTTCAGACAAATATGCAAAGATAAAATCACTCGTAGAAATAGGTAAAAATTTAAAATGTGTTTGTGTAGCTTCATCTGCTTTTTTTCCGCTCAAACCACCGCTTCCTATAGCGATGATGGATTGTTTTACATGGTAACTTGGCTCCTCAGCTAAGAAATCATGAATTCTTTGTTTTTGATAAGGCTTTAAAAAATCACTATAAATAATAGGTGAGGCTATGGCTATAGCTAAAAAAATACTAAGCCAAATTTTATAATTTACCCCTATGATAAAAAGCGTTCCAAAGCCTACTATTAAAAGCACTAAAGCTGTTCCTAAATCAGGTTCTCCTGCTATAAGTAAAAATGGAAGCAAAATATAAAAACTTAGCTTTAAAAATTGTTTTAAGCCATAGCCATTAGGCGGTGGAGGATTTTGATAAATCAAATAAGCTAACATTAAAATAAAAGAGGGCTTAAAAATTTCAGAAGGTTGTATGGTAAAATGCGTAAAAGGTATTTCAAGCCATCTTCTAGCTCCAAGTTTTTCAACACCAAAAATATCCACACTTAAAAGTAAAGCTATATTAATCCAATATAACACAGGTATAAGCCACATTAGTCTTCTTAAGGGTAAAAAGAAAAAAAACGCAAATCCTGCAAAACCCACTAAAGTATAGATAAATTGTTTTTCAGCTAAGCGCGTATTTGCCTCATAAATTAAAAGAAAAGATATAGCTATGATAGGTAACACTAAAAGAGGTTGTACAAAGTCAAAATGTGTTAAAATTCTTCTATCGAGTTTTATCAAAGCTACCCTTTTTTTATAAAATATTACATAATTATATGCTAAAATTGCAAATTTTATCACAAGGAAATATAATATGCTAAAAATTTCATCACTTTGTGAAGAAAGATTGGATGTTTTTTTATCAGATATACTTAAGCAAAGTCGTTCGCAAGTTGCTAAACTAATCAAAGAAAACTGCATATATATTAATGAAAAAATAGAAAATAAAAGTTCTAAAAAAATAAAACAAAAAGATGAAATAAGTATTTTTTTACCTTTAGTAAAAGAAGCCAAAGAAAGCTACACGCCTGAGTTTGATGTAGAAATTTTATATGAAGATGATGATGTTTTGGTTTTAAACAAAGCTCCTAATGTTGTCGTGCATGGTGCAAGTAGTGTTAAAGAAGCGACTTTGGTGGATTGGCTTTTGCATAAGGGCTATGCTTTATCAAATTTAAATGGAGAACATAGAGCAGGGCTTGTGCATAGACTTGATAAGGGCACAAGTGGAGCTATCATCATAGCTAAAAACAATCAAGCACATCAATTTTTAGCAAATCAGCTTTTGGATAAAAGCATGGGTAGATTTTATCTTGCTTTGAGTGAATTGCCTTTGAAAAATGATAAAATGAGTAATGAAAAAGCTATTATGCGTTGTCCTAGCAATAGGCTTAAAAAAATTACTACAAATACTAAAAATCCTTTAGCAAAAAATGCAAAAACAGATTTTATAAATTTATTAAGCGCTAAAAATTGCTCTTTGATAGCTGCTAAGTTATACACAGGAAGAACTCATCAAATCAGGGTGCATTTAGCAGATTTTAATCGATATATTTTAGGAGATCAATTATACGGATATAAAGGAAAAATAAAGTATAATAGAGTAATGCTTCATGCGTATTTGATTTATTTTATTCATCCTAGGACTAAAGAGTTGATGTTTGTAAAAGCTCCTATGTTTGATGATTTTTATCAAATTTTAAAAGAAAATTTTACACAAGGAGAGATAGATGAAAAAACTTCATTGGATTATCTTAAGTTCTGCTTTAGCTTTTAGTGCTTGTAGCGTAAGTTCACCGCAAATTGCTCAAGTAAATGATACTTTACCAAAAATATCAAGTATTAAAAGTATAAGTGATATTACAAGTATAGCGTTTGAATGGGAACCTTTGTATGATCAAAATATAGCAGGTTATTATATTTATAGAGCAAATGCAGCTGGTGCACCTATGGAGCTTATAGCAAAAATCAAAAATAAATTTCAAACTCACTATACTGATACAAATTTAGCACCAAATACAAGATATTATTATTCTATGAAAACCTTTAATGAACTTGGACAAGTTTCTCAAGATGGTGTAAGTATAGAAGCTTTTACAAATAGAGTGATTGATCCAGTGCCTTTTGTGCAAGCTATTGTTGGTTTGCCAAATCGTGTAAAAATAGTTTGGAGACCACACCCTGATGTAAGAGTAAATTCATACATCATTGAGCGTGCAAATATGAAAGATATGAAATTTAAAGAATTAGCTAGAATCAAAAATCGCTTAAGTGCTGAATATATAGATGATTCGCTAAAACCTGATGAAAGTTTTCAATATAGAATCATAGCTTTAACTTATGATGGTATTAAAAGCACTCCAAGTAAAATAGTAGAATCAACTACCAAAGCCCTTCCTCCTATGGTAAGTAATTTACAAGCAAGTAAAGACGCACCAAGAAAAATTATTTTAACTTGGGATAAAATTGATTATGCTGATTTTGCTTATTATAAAATTTATTCAAGTTCAACTACTTTTTTACCTTTTAGTGTGGTAGCTAAAACTTCTGAAAATACTTATGAAGATGTGGTTAAAGGTGTGGCTGAAAAAAGATATTATAAAGTTAGTATGGTCGATAAAGATGGCCTAGAAAGTCCTATAGCAAGTGAGCCTGTGGAAGGTATTACCCTAGGAGCACCATTAGCGCCAAGTATTGTTTTGTGTGCTGTTGAAGATGATGGTATTAGAGTAGAGTGGATTGATAATGATGATAGAGCTAAAGAATACATAGTTAAAAGAAGTGGTGGTGGAAGTAATGCTGTGTTTAAAGAGATTAAATCTAAACAATTAAAAGATATTACTGCAGCTCCTGGAAAAGTATATAGTTATGAAGTTATTGCTATCGATGCAAATGGCATAGAATCAAAAGCTTCTGATAAATTTACAGCAGTAAAATAATGCCAAATTTTAAGTGTAAAATTTTAAAAGAAATTCAACTTCCTTTTGAAAAAGATGGAGTTGAATTCTTATGGCTTGCTAAAGGTGAAAATGTTGATTTGCTTTTTACGCGTATAAACCAAGAAAAATTTTTTTTACAAATTAAAAAAGATGAAAAAAGTCAAGAATGGCTTATAAAGGGTGAAAAACATACTAAGCCTTCGCAAATTGGGTATTTGCAAAAGGCTTTACTTGTATTTAAAGAAAATTTTACTCAAGATGTAGTTTGTGAAGCTGTGGCGCTAAAACACACAAGGTTAATCCAAAAAACACCTTTAATTGCTAATGATTTAAAAGAAATTTTAGAACAAATAAAAAATAAAAAACAAATTTATATTGAAATAGGTTTTGGAAGCGGTAGACATTTGCTTTATCAAGCTAGGCAAAATCCTAATGTACTGATAATTGGTATAGAAATTTACACTCCTGCATTAGAACAAGTAGCTAAACTTGCTTTAAGTGAAAATTTAAACAATGTTTTATTAATAGAAACTGATGCAAGATTATTATTAAGCGTACTTGAATCTAATCTTGTGGATAAAATCTTTTTGCATTTTCCTGTTCCTTGGGATAAAAAGCCTCACCGTAGAGTAGTGGGGTTAAATTTTGCAAATGAATGCGCTAGGGTTTTAAAAGAAGATGGACAATTTGAACTTAGAACGGATAGTTTTTTGTATTTTGATTTTACTTTGGAGACTTTTTTAACTTTCTCACATTTAAAAGCTTTAATCAAAAAAAATGAAAATTTAGAAATTTCAAGTAAATATGAAGATCGTTGGAAAAGACAAAATAAAGATATATATGATTTAATCATTAGTGGTTTTAGCAAGAGTAAAAGCTTGAATAAAAATCAAAAATTTGCTATTGAGGATTTAAAATTAAATACAAAAGAATTAGCTTGTATAAAAAAGAATTTTAAAAATGAAGTTTTTAAAGGCGAAGATTTTTTCTTGCATTTTGAAAAAATGTATATTAAAGATGAAGAACTTGTTATTAAAATAGCTTTTGGTGCTTTTTATAAACCTGAACATGTTTATATAGTATTAAACTTACAAAAGATAGAATTTATCTTTGAGCAACCTTTTAAAACTAAAGAAAATTTAAAAGCTATAGAAAAATTAAGAGAAATATTGTATTCTTATATTAAATAATAATGATTTAAATAATTATCAAACAAATGATAAGGAAAAAGCAGTGATGATAGAAGCCAAAAAGCTTTGTCTTGGTTATGATGAGCTTGTTATAGAAAATGCTAGTTTTTCGCTAAAAGATAATGATTTTGTTTTTATCACAGGAAAAAGTGGTAGTGGAAAATCAACTTTGTTAAAATCTTTTTATGGGGATTTGGAGCCAATAAGTGGAAATTTAAAGGTTTGCAATAATGATTTAGTGGATATTTCTAATGCTGAACTTTTGCAGCTTAGGCAAAAAATAGGAATTATTTTTCAAGATTATCGTTTGGTTCAAGAATTTAGTGTAGAAAAAAATGTAATGTTACCTTTGATGATTAAAGGTTATAGTAAAAATGTATGTAAAGAACAAGCTGCAAAGCTTTTAAAGCATGTAAATTTAACTTTCAAAGCTGATAAAAAGCCAGCTCAACTTTCAGGTGGAGAGCAGCAACGCGTGGCTATGGCAAGAGCCCTAGCACATAATCCAAAATTACTCTTATGCGATGAGCCAACGGGAAATTTAGATGAGTATTCTTCAGATATTATATGGACTTTATTAAAATCAGCTAGAGAAATACTTGGAACTTGCGTGGTAGTTGTCACACATAGAATTCCTACTAATTTAAGACTTGATTATCGTCGTTTTAATATAGAAAATGGGAGAATGAATGAAATCTTTTAAAAATCATCTTTCTTTGATATTTGCTTTAATGGTGATGATGTTTGCTTTTGAGTTTTTGATTATCACAAATAAAACTATTGAATATTATGAAAAACTTTTAAATAAAGACTATAATATCATTTTAGTAGGAAAAACTCACTTAGATAAAAAAAGCATAGAAGAGCAGGTTAGTCATTTTCAGTCTTTAGAAATTTTAAATCCAAATGAAATGATAGATAGACTTAAAAATGATATATCAGCTAAAAACATAGAGGTTTTAAAGGCTACATTGCCAAAATTTTATACTTTGAAGCTTAATAAGCTTTTGTCAGAAGATGAGTTAAACATTTTAAAAGATAAACTTTTAAAAAATCCTAACATTACTAGAGTGGAGACTTTTGCAAAAACGCATACAAAAATTTATAAACTTTTAGTTTTAGTGAAATTTTTATTATGGTTTTTCTTGTTTATTATAATATTGCTTAGTTTTGTATTATTGCTTAAACAAATGAAAATTTGGCTTTTCGAGCATACTCAAAGAGTGGAAATCATGTGCTTGCTTGGTGCCCCATTTTGGTTTAGATCTTTTATGCTTTATAAGATAGTTTTTATTGATTGTTTTATAGCATTTTTATTGCTTGTATTATTTTTTACCCAAGTTTATGATCTTGAATCCATTAAACTAGCTTTACAAAGTGTAGACATTAGCTTACCTAAAATAAGTATTTTCACGCATTTATTTTTGATTTTTTTAGCAATGCTTTGTGTTTGTTTTGCTTGTGTGAATTTTGTGATGTTTAAGGTTAGAAAATGAAAAAATGCTTTTTGCTTTTTTTATTTTCCTTTTCTGTTTTATTTGCAAATGAAATTGCACAAAAGCAAAAAGATATTAAAGAAAATGAACGCATAGTAAAGCAATTATCTAAAAAATTAGAAGATTTAGCTAGTGAAATTTTAGATAATGAGAAAAATTTAAAAAAAATTGCTTCAGAAATTAGCACCTTAACTTCAAAAACTTCTAAACTTGAAGGATCTGTAAAAACTCAAATAAAAGCATTAGAGCAGCTTAATGCACAAAATAAAGATCTTTTGCAAAATAAAAATAAGATCGAAGGAAAAATAATTGATTTAATTGCTAAAGATTTTGCTTATGATTTAGCAATCCCTAAAAATTATATTGAAAGTGAAGATAGTATTATTGCTTTGGAGTTAGTTGGGGTTTTGGATAAAATTTTCAAAGAAGAATTTTATCAAATTTCAAAAGATTATGAAGATGTGAGCAAAAAAATAGAAGAAAAGCAAAGACAAATTACTACAATTAATAATAATTTAAAAGTTTATAAAGATCAAATTGATGAGCTTAAAAATCTTAGAAAAAAACAAGAGCAAGAAATAGCTAAACAAAAAACTGATAAAGAAATTTATACTAGAAAACTTTCTAATTTGCAAGCCCAACAGCAAGAATTAAGAAAAACACTCAATAAATTAAAAATTATCAAAGAAAAAGAAGAAGAAAAATTAGCACAAAAAAAGGATGATCAAAAGCCAAATTCAAACATAAAACAAGTGGGTTCAAGCTATCAAACAAGCAGTGTTAAGCGATATAATGGTCCTAAGACAATAGCTCCTTTAGAATCTTACACAGTAAAGCAAAAATTTGGAAATTATATAGATCCTATTTATAATATTAAGATCTATAATGAAAATGTAGTTTTAAAAAGTGATAGTGCTAATGCTGCGGTAAGAAATGTCTTAGATGGAAAAGTAGTCTTTGCAAAAGCAACTCCAACTTTAAAGCAAGTTGTGATTGTTGAAAATAAAGATGGTATACATACTATTTATGCACATTTAGATAAAATTGCTCCTGGGGTTAAAGTAGGTAGAAATATCAAGAAAGGTTATATTATAGGTAGGGTTGAAAGTGATTTAACTTTTGAAGTAACCCAAAAGAATTTTCATATCAATCCTTTGGAAATGATTAAATAAATTAGTTTTTTTTAATGCGAATTTTGATATAGTTTTAAATCAAAGGAGAAATTTAATGAACAATAAAAGAAAAAGAGTATTGGTTAAATTTTCTGGAGAAGCTTTGGCTGGAGAAAATGGATTTGGTATAGAAAATTCTATTTTAAAATATATAGCTTCTGAGATAAAAAGTTTGATTCATGAAAATGTTGAAGTAGGTATTGTAATAGGTGGTGGTAATATCATTAGAGGGGTATCTGCTGCAAGAGATGGACTGATAAAAAGAACAAGTGGCGATCATATGGGTATGCTTGCTACTGTAATTAATTCTATAGCTATGCAAGAAGCATTAGAAAGTGCTGGACTTGATGTGAGGGTTCAAAGTGCTATCCAAATGGAAGCATTTTGCGAAACATATATTATGAGAAGAGCACATAGACATTTAGAAAAAGGACGCATAGTTATTTTTGCTTGTGGTACTGGCAATCCTTATTTTACTACAGATACTGCTGCAACTTTAAGAGCGGTTGAAATTCAAGCAGATATGATCATTAAAGCAACTAAGGTAGATGGAATTTATAATAAAGATCCTAAAAAATTTGATGATGCTATTATGCTTAATGAGTTAAGTTATGAAAGAGCTTTACATGATAATATAAAAGTTATGGATGATACGGCAATAGCCCTAGCTAAAGATAATGCTTTACCTATTGTGGTATGTAATATGTTTAAAGAAGGAAATTTATTAAAAATTATCCAAGGCGATATGAGCTTATGCTCTATTGTTAAAAATCAAGATTAAAGGTAAAAAATGAGAGTAGAACAAATAGCTGCAAAGGCATTAAAAAAATTAAAAGATGATAGATATAAATTAGCTCTTGTAGTAGCTAAAAGAGCTGAAGAGCTTGCAAATGGCGCAGAGCCTTTAGTAAATTTAGATAAAAATAAATATAAATATACTGATATTGCTTTATATGAAATAGCAGAAGATAAAATCGTATTAGAGGGATTTATTGAAGCTGGTAAATGATGAGTTATTGCTAGATAAACTTGTTGATGATGTAAAAAATTGCAAGGATTTACAAAGAGCAAAAGAAATTCTTTTTATGGTTTTTCCACAATCTGCTGTTTTGGAAAAAGCAGTGGAGTTTTGTATCCAAAAACACGAAGGACAATTTAGAAAGAGTGGAGAACCTTATGCGGTTCATCCTATATTAGTAGCTTCTTTTGTAGCTTTTTTAAGTCCTATACAATCTATGATTATAGCCGCATTATTACATGATGTATTAGAAGATACAAATTGTAATGAAGAAGAGTTAAATGCAAATTTTGGCGAAGAAGTAACAAAATTAGTTCAAGGTTTAACTAAAATAGTTAGTATTAGAGAAGATCATCTTACTCATTCTAATTCCAATGAGAAACTTGCAAAATCTGCTCTGACTTTTAGAAACATGCTTTTAGCGGGTGTTGAAGATGTGAGTGTGCTTGTAATAAAGCTTTGTGATAGATTGCACAATATGCTTACTTTAAATTATTTACGAGAAGATAAGCAAAAAAGAATTAGCGAAGAAACCTTAGTGGTATATGCACCTATAGCCCATAGACTTGGAATTTCAAGTATAAAGAATTTACTTGAGGATTTAAGTTTTAAATTTTTGCTTCCTGATGAATATGCACAAATTGATAATTATATAAATGCAAAAGATCAACAAATTCAACTTGGATTTAATGAATTTATTTCAAAAATAGAAATGTTATTTTTGGAAAATGGGTTTAGACAAGGTAGTTTTGTTATACATAAAAGAATTAAACATAATTATTCTATTTATTTAAAGATGCAAAGAAAAGGTGTGGGGCTTGATGAAGTTTTAGACCTTTTGGGTGTAAGAATTTTGGTTGAAAAAGTTTATGATTGTTATTTGGCTTTGGGAATTTTACATACGCATTTTAATCCTTTGATTTCAAGATTTAAAGACTATATAGCCTTGCCAAAACAAAATGGTTATCAAACCTTACATACAACACTTTTTGATGCAAAAAATATCATAGAGGCTCAAATTCGCACCTTTGATATGCATAAAACTGCTGAATTTGGCGTTGCAGCACATTGGAAATATAAAGAAGGAAATATTGCAACACCAAATTTAGATTGGCTTGAAGATATTTCTATGCATGGTAAAGAAGAAGGAAATAATATACAAGATTGTGATGCTATTGAGCTTTATGAATATGCAAAGGATAGTTTATATATTGAGGATATAGCAGTATATTCTCCTAAAGGTGAAATTTTTACCTTACCGCGTGGAGCTACGGCTTTGGATTTTGCATATGAGGTTCATACTAAAGTAGGACTTCATGCAAAAACCGCCTTTGTGAATCGTATGAGAGTCCCGCTTTTAACTGTGCTTAAAAATGGAGATATAGTTAGTATTGAAACTTCAGAAGAAGAATTTTTTAGATGCTCTTGGATAGATAGTGTTAAAACAGGAAAAGCTAGAGCTAGTATAAGAGATTTTTGTAAGCAAAAGAAAAAAGAATTAAACAATAAAATTGCCATTAATCTTTTATCTACGGCATTTAATAAAGATTCTAAACTTATAGAAGAATGGCTTGAAAAAGAAAAATTTAATAAAAAGCTCAGACAAATTGCTTTAGATTTTAATTATTTTAAAGAGGTAATTATAGCTCTTAGAAAATATGTAGGACAAAATCAAGCAGCTAAATTTGAACAAAATGAACAAAAATTTGAAAGCATAGTGATTGGTTCTAATTATAAAATAACTACGATTAATTTTGATTATTGTTGTAGACCTAAAAGAGGAGATGAAATCATCGCTTTTAGACATTCAACTAGTGCTACAATACACCATAAACTTTGCGAACAAGCAATGAAGATGATAGAAGATAACAAAGAAATGGTTTTTGTTTCTTGGAATGATAGCTCGATAAAAAGTTACAAAATCATTGTTTCTATAGAAAATAAAAAAGGCTCTTTAGCGGATTTTCTAACTACTTTGGCTAAAATGCAGATTAATGTTTTAAGTATTAATTCAGCCGATTCAGAGCCTGTGGTGGCAAATTATTTTGAAGTGCAAGTTGAATTACCTAATAATATAGATGTTGAAAATGCAAAAGAAAGATTAAAAGCTAGGTATAAGATTTTAGATTTTACATCTTTAAATGATGCATATAATAATCACTAAAAAAGGTTTTATAATGAATATTGAAGAAATTATTAAAGAAATTAAAAGAGGAATAGCAGAAATTATTGATGAGGAAAGATTGATTTCTTTGGTAAAAAATTATTATGAAAAAGGCGAAAACTTTTTTGTAAAAGCTGGTTTTGATCCTACGGCCGCTGATTTGCATTTGGGTCATACTGTAGTTTTAAGCAAGATGGCTTTACTTCAAAAGCATGGAGCTATAGTGCAATTTTTAATAGGTGATTTTACTGCTCAAATAGGCGATCCAACAGGAAAAAGTGTCACAAGAAAAAAACTTGATAAAGAAGAAGTGCTTAAAAATGCTAAAACTTATGAAGAGCAAGTTTTTAAGATTTTAGATCCAAGTAAAACTCAAATTCATTTTAATTCTAAATGGCTAAATGAGCTTGGTGCTGCTGGTATAGTAGAACTTACTTCGACTTTTAGTGTTGCTAGAATGCTTGAAAGAGATGATTTTACTAAGCGTTTTAAAGAGCAAAGTCCTATATCAATTTGTGAGTTTTTATATCCACTTTTACAAGGTTATGATAGCGTTGCATTAAAAAGTGATATAGAAATGGGTGGAACGGATCAAAAATTTAATCTTTTAATGGGTAGACAGCTTCAAAGAGTATATAATTGTCAAAAAGAACAAGCGGTGATGATGATGCCATTGCTTGAAGGTCTTGATGGTGTAAATAAAATGAGTAAAAGCTTAGGAAATTATATCGGTGTAACAGAAAATGCTAAAGATATGTATGCTAAGGTTTTGAGCATAAGTGATGAGTTGATGTTTAGATATTATGAGCTTTTAAGTGAAAAAAGCTTAAATGAAATTTCGCAAATAAAAGATGATATTAAAAATGGCTCATTACATCCTAAAAAAGCTAAGGAAAATTTAGCTTTAGAAATAACAGCTCGTTTTCACTCAAATGAATGTGCTTTAAAAGCCAAGGAAGAATTTGACAAAGTTCATAGTGCAAAAGAGCTTCCTAGTGATATGCCAAGTTTTACTTTAGAAGGTAGTATTTGGCTTGCAAAAGCTATAGTGGAATGTAAAATGGAAAGCTCTACTTCGGCTGCTAGAAGATTGATTAGTTCTAATGCAGTAAGTATTAATGGAGAAAAAGTTCAAAATGAACAATACCAACTAGAAAGTGGAGAATATATTATACAAGTTGGAAAAAGAAAATTTGCAAAATTAAAGGTAATATAATGAGTTTTAAAGCTTTAAAAATTGGAAAGCATGAGATAAAATATCCTATTTTTCAAGGTGGAATGGGGCTTGGTATAAGTTGGGATAAGCTTGCTTCTGCAGTTTCTTTAAATGGTGGTTTAGGGATTATTTCTTCAGTGGGAACTGGGTATTATGAAAATAGAACACATATAGATAAAGAACTTAATGCAAAACCTTATGGTAGTGATAATTTTTACTCAAAAGCAGGCTTAAAAGCTTTGATAGATAATGCTAGAAAGGTTTGCAAAGACGCACCTTTGGGCTGTAATATTTTATATGCAAGTAATAATTATGCGCAAATTGCTCGTAATGCTTGTGAGGTTGGTTTTAATGTGATAGTTTCAGGAGCAGGACTTCCTACAAATTTACCTGAATTTACACAAGATTATCCTGATGTTGCTTTGGTACCTATTGTATCATCAGCTAAGGCTTTAAAAATTATTTGTAAAAGATGGCAAAGTAGATACAATCGCTTACCTGATGCAGTTATAGTTGAAGGACCAAAAAGCGGCGGACATCAGGGTTTTACTTATGAGCAATGTTTAATGGATGAATATCAATTAGAAAATGTGGTGCCACAAGTTGCGCAAGAAATTAAAAATTGGGGCGACATACCGCTGATTGCTGCAGGTGGAATTTGGGATAAGCAAGATATAGAAAAGATGATGTCTTTAGGAGCAAGTGGCGTTCAAATGGGAACTCGTTTTATAGGAACTTTTGAGTGTGATGCGAGTGATGATTTTAAACAAGTATTACTTGATTGTAAAAAAGAAGATATTGAGCTTTTAAAATCCCCGGTTGGTTATCCTGCAAGAGGAGTAAGAACTAATCTTTTAAATTTAGTAGATAAAAGAATGGGGCCAAAAATTTCTTGTGTGAGCAACTGCGTTGCACCATGTGGTAGAGGCAAGGAAGCTACTAAAGTAGGTTATTGTATAGCGGATAGATTATACGATGCTTGGAGTGGCAAAAAAGAAACAGGTTTATTTTTTACAGGAGCTAATGGATATAGATTAGATAAACTTATTAGCGTAGAAGAACTAGTGAAAAAATTAGTTTATGGTGAAGATGCTTAGAATATTTTTTATTTTTTTATTATTTTATATTGGTGTTTTTGCTAATGTAGAGGTTAAAAAATTTGATCAAAACTTTTTAACCTCTAATGCAGAAGAAAAATTGCAATTACATCAACAACTAAAATCTTTATATATACAAAGCGTAATTAATGATAATAATGAAGAAAAAAATGAGATTTTAAAAAGATTAATCATTAGTTCAAATTTTTTAGGTTTTGATGATAAAGCTTATGTGCAAGAGCTTAAAGAAAGCGGAGTAAATGAAGAAGAAATTTCGCGTTTAAAAAATGCTTTAAAAGTTATACAAGATCAAAAAATAAAAAAAGAGCTAGTAAAAAACGAAACTAATACTACGGCTTTTACTAATAAAAAAGAAGATAAAAAAGAAGATAAAAAAGAAGATAAAAAAGAAGATAAAAAAGAAGATA
>NZ_JAKMSF010000018.1:0-18448 GCF_025772505.1 Campylobacter sp. CNRCH_2016_3089 | reverse complement strand
TAGATAATAAGAGATGATGAAATAGAGTAAAATGATACTAGCTATACTTGTAAAAATAACAATAGTAGTTTGAATATAAGCTATTTTTAAAGCAGGAGCTTCAATAACTTCTATATTTTCGCCCGCACAAGTTGTATAACCATCAACATTAACACAAATACCAAATCTATTGTTACCATTTTGTGTGGTATAGCTGAAAATATTATAATCACCAGCTTTTTCATAAGCTTTAGCAACTGTTATAATATCTGGATTTTGCTTATCGCTAACTAATGATTTGTCAGTTGAGGCAAATACAGTATAAGCTTGGTCAAATACAAAGGTTCTTCCTGGTAGTTCGCTAAATTCGTTTTGTAGATCTTTTACCAAAACATCAATAGCTAGTATACCTATAAATTTACCATCTTTGATTAATGGCATAGAGTAGGTAAAACATGGTAAACCAGTTGTTGCATCAATATAAGATGCGGTAATGTATAAGCCATTTTTCTTTCTAGCTTCTATATAAAATTCTCTTGTAGTAGCATCGTAATTATCTGCTTTTCCGTAAATTCCATAATCTAAGCCTTTGCTATCGCTATCTGGATCACTTACTATTAACTCACCGCTTGGCTGAGCTATATAAACAGCTAAATAACTATTCATATCTCTAACTGTTTTTAGTAAATTACCTGTATTATCCATAAGTTTTTCTTGAGTGTTAAGTTCGCTATATGGAAGCTTTAAGATGGCTTGAGAAAGTTTTTCCAAAGAATGCACATTGAGCTTTTTGAAATCTCTCATTGATTTTTCTGCAGTTCTTACATAATTAGTTTCAGCTTTTACTACCTCATAATTTAAGGCTTTTTTTGTAAAAATAAAACTAACAACGCCAAGTATTATAAGACATACTATAGCTATAATGTTTGCTATTAATGAAATTTTTAATTTGATACTTTTCATTAATTAAACTCCTTTGATGTTATGGTGAATTTTAAATGAGTTTATTATATCATTAAAAATTAAAAAAGAAACAAATATTATTTAAACGATAAATTTTTATAAAGAGTATTTAAGAGCCCAAAACATGCTTTTGAAAGTATAGTGTAAGTCTCATCAAAGTTCCCACTATACCAAGGATCAGGCACTTCGTCATATCCTAATTCTAAGGCAAAAGAAGTGATTTTATGAATTTTATGTTTTGCATTTGGAAAATTTTTAACTATATCATTATAATTAGAATTATCCATTACGATAATTAAATCATTATCCTCACACATTTTTAAATTTAGTTTTTTACTACAAAATGGCTTAGAATTTATATTTTTGTTATCTAATAAAGCTTTAGTTTTATAATGCATATCCTCTCCATCGTGGTAACCTGAAGTACCTGCACTAGAAATAATAAATTCATTATTTAAATTTACTTTTGATATAAGATCCTTCATAATAAATTCGGCCATGGGAGAACGACAAATATTGCCTAAACAAACAAAAATAATTTTAGTCATATTTTTCCTTTTATTTTTGTGTAGTTTTTTCAAAATTATAGCAGTATTTCAAAATATTTTTAAAGATTAATTAAAACTAAGATATAATTTTTCATTAATGGGGAGCTTTTGCTGAGAGGAAGTATAACTTCGACCCTTGAGAAGTTTGGTAATGCAAACTTTGAATTCTTGCAAAAACTTTCCTTTTTTATAAAAAAGGATAAAAATGATACAAGCAAAAACAAAAACTAAAATTCCTATCTTAACTATAGCAGGAAGTGATTGTAGTGGTGGAGCTGGCATACAAGCTGATTTAAAAACTTTTAGTGCTCATAATTTATTTGGTATGAGTGTAGTTTTAAGCGTTGTGGCTGAAAATACTGCAAGGGTGATTTCTTGTTTTGATATACCCACTAAGATAATAGATGAGCAAATGCTAGCAGTTTATGAAGACATAGAGCCAGCTGCTGTGAAAATTGGAATGTTAGGTTCAAAGGAAATCATAATTTGTGTAAAAGAAAATTTATTGCGTTTTAAAGCTAAAAATGTAGTGATTGATCCTGTGATGTTTGCAAAAAATGGCTATGCTTTAATGCCTTTAGAAAATTGTCAGTTTTTTAAAGATGAAATTTTATCTTTAGCTGATGTACTTACTCCAAATATTCCCGAGGCTGAGTTTTTGTGTGATTTTAAAATACTTAATGAGGAGGATATGAAAAAAGCCGCTATAAAACTTCACAAAGAAGGTGCAAAAAGTGTTTTGATTAAAGGTGGACATAGTAAATATAACACCAATGATGTTTTTTATGATGGAAAGGAATTTAGTATTTTTAAAGCAGAAAAAATTAATACAAAAAATACACACGGCACAGGTTGTACATTAAGTTCAGCTATAGCTAGTAATCTTGCCTTAGGTAAAGAAAAACATGAAGCTATAAAACTTGCTAAAGATTATGTGTATGGAGCTATATTAAATTCTTTAGCACTTGGAAAAGGTTGTGGTCCGACTAATCATTTTTTTCAATATGACAAGGAGTAAAAATGATTATTAAAGCAGTAAGAGAAAAAAATCCTTTGATTCATCATATTACTAATTATGTTACAGCTAATGATTGTGCAAATGTAACTATAGCAATGGGAGCAAGTGCTGCTATGGCTGATTTTTATGAAGAGCAAGCTGATTTTGCTAGAATAAGTTCAGCCTTAGTATTAAACACAGGTACGATTAATCAACTTATAGCAAATTCTATGTTAAAAGCAACTAAAGAATATACTTTATTAAATAAACCTATAATTTTTGATCCTGTTGCTTTGGGTGTGAGTAAGGCAAGAGATGGGATTAATTTTGAATTACTTAATCTAAAAGGTATTAGTATTGTTAAGGCAAATGCATCTGAAATGGCTAGTGTTATAGGTTTAGATGGTAAAGCAAGAGGGGTTGATAGTACTTTTGTAATCGATAATGAGTTTTTAGAAAAAGCTAAAGAATACTCTTATAAAACCAAGCGTGTTTTGGCTATAACTGGAAAAATTGATTATATTATAAATCAAGAGCATATTGCTAAAATTTATAATGGCTCAATCATGGCTACTAAGATAACTGGAGCAGGTTGTATGTGTGCTTCTTTGTGTGGAGTTTTTGCAGGAGCGTTAGAAGATAAATTTCAGGCTAGTTTATATGCTTTGCTTAGTTTTGGCATAGCTAGCGAAATCGCTCAAGAGCTTTCTAGTGGAAGTGGTAGTTTTAGAGTGAATTTAATCGATGCTTTAAGTAATTTAGATGATGAAGAAATTAAAAAAAGAGCCAAATATGAAATCATTTAAAATTTATCTTGTCGCAAGCAAGGGTGAAAAAAGCGAAAGCGAGTTTTTAAATATTTTAGAAGCTTCTTTGAAAGCTAAGATTGATATTTTACAACTTAGAGAGAAAAATCTTAGTACTTTAGAATTTTATAATCTTGCTTTAAAAGTTAAAGCTTTGTGTGAAAAATACAACACACCTTTTGTGATAAATGATAGAATCGATATAGCCATGGCTGTGAATGCAAATGGAGTGCATATAGGACAAAAGGATATGCCTTTAAAAAAAGCAAGGGAACTTTTAGGCGAAGAAAAAATCATAGGGCTTACGATCAATCATAAAAATGATCTTATTAATACTCAAGGTGCTACTTATCTTGGAGTGGGGGCTGTTTTTGCTACGCCTAGCAAGCAAGATTGTGTTGTGCTTGGCATAGATGGATTAAAAGAAATTGCTAGTTTAGCTTCTTTACCTATTGTGGCTATAGGTGGGATAGATGAAGTTAATTTAAATTTGCTTAAAGATTGTAATATACAAGGTATAGCTGTGGTTAGAGCGATAATGCAAGCAAATGATCCTTATATAGCAACTTTAAATTTAAGATCAAATTTTGATAAAACTTTTATAGGAAAATAATGATTTATTTTATAGGGGATAAAGAATTTGATGGTGTTAAGACTATAAGATTAAATGAAATTAAATTTCTTGATTTTGAAGTTAATTTAAAGGAATTTGATTGTTTAATCATTAGCTCCAAGAATGCATTAAAAGCATTAATGTCAAGTAAAAACAAAATTGATTTTGATATTAAACTTTATGCTGTGGGAGAAAAAAGTGCTGATTTTGCAAAAGAGCTTGGCTTTAAAAATGTCAAATATCCTAGCAAGGCTTATGGTAAAAATTTAGCTAGTGAGTTTTTATTTGAGTTTAAAAATAAAAAATGTCTTTATTTAAGAGCGAAGAAAATTAGTTCAGGTCTTGATGAGTATTTGCTGAAAGAAAATATCCTTTTAAAACAATTAATCGTTTATGAAAATATAGCCATAGAGCCTAAAAAAGATGAGTTAAAAATACATCATCCAAGTGTTTTTATCTTTAGCGCTCCTTCAAGCATGGAGCAATTTTTGAAATTTTTTGCATTAGAAAAAGAAGATAAAGTTGTAGTTATAGGTCAAAGTACAGCTTTAAAACTTCGTAATTTTAAAAATTTATATATATGTAAAGAACAAGATCTAAACTCTTGTTTAAAATTAGCTAAGAGTTTAGATTTTTAAAAGTTTTATATAATAAAAATGAAGCAATAAAAATCATACAAATATCACCTACTAAAGTGGCTAGCCAAACTCCATTTACTCCTAAAAATTGCGTTAGTATAAATAAAGATAAGAATGGGAAAATAAGACTTTGGGAAATAGAAATTCCTAAAGAAAGTAAGGGTTTATCAAGCGCTGTGAAAAATGAAGCGCAGAGTTTTCCAAACCAAGAAAATAAAAAAGAAAAAGAAAAAAATATCAAAGCATTTTGTGCTATATGAATAAAATCTTGGTTGTTATCTTTGTTGAAAACACTTACTATAAGGTTATTGAAAAAATAAACAAATAAAAACACTATTGTGCTTACACCCCAAGAAGCAAAAAACATTCTTTTAAAAATAGCTTGAATTCTTGCAATATTTTTGTGTCCATAATTATAACTTAATGCAGGTTGCATAGCATCACACATGGCCAAAACTAGCATGAAAACAAAAGTACTAAGATATAAAATCACAGAAAATGCTGCAACAGCTGTACTTCCAGAAAGTTTAAGCAAAAAAGCATTAGCTAAGATGGTATAAAAAGAGCTAGAAATATTAGAAAAAAATTCAGATGAGCCATTATAAAGTATATTTTTTAGTATTTGCAGCTTGATTATTGGTTTTTTAAATTTTAAAGTTAAATCTTTAAAAACAAAAGGTAATATCCCTAAAACGCTTCCTAAAAACATCCCTATACAAGTTGCTAAAGCTGCCGAATAAAGCCCCCAATCAAAAACCACTATAAAAAGCCAGTCAAGAAAAATATTACTCAAAGCAGTAATGATATTAACTATCATGCTATAAAAAGTTTTTCCACAAATCCTAAGATAATTATCCATAGCAAAAGCTAGCATAATAAAGGGAGCAAAAGTGGCAAAAATTTGCATATATTCAGTAGATAAACTTTGAATATTCTCATTAGCTCCCATAAAAACACTTAATGTTTTTGCTAGAAAAAATCCTAAAATTCCCATTAAACAAGAAATTGCAAAAATAATAACTATACAAAAAGAAAAAATAGCTCTTGCTTTTTCAACTTTTCCTTTACCTAGATTAATTGCTATTTGCACTGATGAGCCTATGGCTATCATATCAGCTAGAGCAAAACTTATCATGATAAAAGGCATCATTAAATTCATAGCAGCAAGTGCATTTGAACCTAAATATCTTCCAACAAAAATTCCATCAATAATCACATAAAGATAAATAAAAGCCATGCTAGCCATGTTTGGCAAAGCACATTTTATAAATAGTTTGGTAGGATTTAATGTAGTGTAAAAATTATGTATTGACATAGCTTTCCTTATTAAAAATTATTTTATTTAAAATTTTATAGATAAAATAAATTTAATAAAGAGATTCTATACCTTCTATAATATCTTTAAAATATGGATCAACAATGATAATGAAAAAATCTTTGAAAAACATTTATATCACCCAAATTTTAAAAATATAATAAATATTTGGCATTATATTTAAGCTGTAATTATAAATTTCTTAATGTAAATTTTAATTTTTTTTAGACGATTTTTATAAACCCACAAAAAAAGGAGCAAGGATGCAAATAAATTCGTATTCACGCGTGGCAGTAGAGTCGCAAGTTAGCAATAGGAAGGCTAATTTGAATACAAAACTTGAAGATGCCAATACTAAAAGTGCTAATAGCACAAAAGATATAGATGAGGATAAGCTTAGTAAGCTTGCTAGTATGGGAGGAAAAGGCATAACCGAGCTTTATGCTATGAATTTTATGCAGCAAGTATTTAGCATGAGTTCATCCAATGGTCTATCTCAGGCAGGGATTTTTCAAGGAGCTCAATCTAAGGATTCTTTAATAGCTATTTTATCAAATGTAGATTTTAAAGCTATAGGATATGAAGGTAAAGATATACTTAGTTTAAATGCTGATGAAGCAAAAGAGCTTATTGGGGAAGATGGATATTTTGGTGTAGCAAAAACATCTCAAAGATTGGCTGATTTTGTTATTAATGGGGCTGGTGAAGACATGGAAAAACTTCAAAAAGGTTTAGAGGGTCTAAAAGCAGGATTTGCACAAGCGGAAAAAATGTGGGGTGGCAAACTTCCTGATATCAGCTATGAGACAATTGATAAAGCTATTGAAACAGTAACTCAAAAAATTAATGAAATGGGTGGAAATTCTTTAGATATCAATGCATAAATTTATATCCCTAGTGTATAAACTAGGGATTTAGTCTATTTTTAAAACACTTAAAAATGCTTCTTGAGGTAAATGCACCTTACCAATAGCTTTCATTCTTTTTTTACCTTCTTTTTGTTTTTCAAGAAGTTTTCTTTTTCTAGTAATATCCCCGCCATAACATTTTGCGGTTACATTTTTACCCATGGATTTTACATTTTCTCTTGCAATAATTTTATTTCCTATGCTTGCTTGGATAGCAACTTCAAAAAGCTGTCTTGGGACGATTTCTTTCATCGCTTTTACAAGCTCTCTGCCCTTGCTTAGTGCTTTTTCATTTGGCACTATGATGCTTAGTGCATCGACATTTTCACCAGCTACTTTAATATCAAGTTTTACAAGATCTCCCACTCTAAATTCAATAGGCTCATAATCAAAACTAGCATAGCCTTTGGTAAGTGATTTAAGTTTATCGTAAAAGTCCATAACGATTTCGTTTAAAGGTATATCATACTCAAGTAAAACGCGCTCAGGAGTGATGTAATCCATCTTAACTTGCATACCGCGTTTGCGATTTAAAAGAGTGATTAAATTCCCTAGGTATTCGCTTGGAGTTATGATAGTTGCTTTTACATAAGGTTCTTTTATATGATCGATTTTATTTACCGGAGGTAGTTCGCTTGGATTTTGAATTTTTAAAACTTCTCCATCGGTTTGATAAATTTCATAAGTAACAGTTGGAGCAGTAGCAATTAAATCAAGGTTAAACTCACGCTCAAGTCTTTCTTTAATAACCTCCATATGCAAAAGACCTAAAAAACCAACTCTAAAGCCAAATCCTAAAGCTAATGAAGTTTCAGGTTCATAGGTAATAGAACTATCATTAAGTTTTAATTTATCTAAAGCATCTCTTAAATCTTCAAATTTATCCGTTTCTATAGGATATAATCCTGCAAAAACAAAAGCTTTGGCTTTTTCAAAACCACCAATGGCTTCTTTTGCTTTATTTTTAGTTAGTGTTATGGTGTCACCTACTTGAACATCGGCGACATTTTTAAGTCCAAGCACGATAACACCTACTTCACCTGATTCTAATTTTTTAGTTTTTATAGGGCTTAATGGATGAGGATAGAAAAGATCTTGCACGAGATGTTTTTTATCTGTACTCATAACTAAAACTTCATCATTTTTAGCAATATTTCCCTCATAAATTCTAACTAAAGCCAAAGCTCCAAGATAATTATCAAACCAAGAATCATAAATTAAAGCTTTAGTAGGTGCTTCATCATCAGTTTTTGGCGCAGGAATTTTTGTGATGATAGTTTCTATGAGTTCTTTTATACCTACACCTGTTTTTGCGCTAACACAAATTGCATTAGAGCAATCAATTCCTATAATATGCTCTATTTCGTGTTTAACCTTTTCAATATCAGCCGAAGGAAGATCAATTTTATTAATCACTGGTATGATTTCAAGATCATTTTCTAAGGCTATATAAACATTGGCTATAGTTTGAGCCTCTACTCCTTGAGAAGCATCAACAACAAGTAAAGCCCCTTCGCAACTTGCTAAAGAGCGACTTACTTCATAGGAAAAATCAACATGGCCTGGAGTGTCTATTAAATTTAATACATATTCTTCATTGTTGAATTTATAATTTAAACGCACAGATTGAGCTTTTATAGTTATACCACGCTCTTTTTCTATATCCATAGTATCCATTACTTGGGCGCTCATTTGTCTATCGCTAATAGCTCCGCATTCGCTGATAATTCTATCAGCTAATGTGCTTTTACCATGATCAATATGAGCTATAATAGAGAAATTTCTAATATTTTTCATCAAAAAACCTTAAGATTGTCTCATTTTTCTTTTTGCTAGGCCTATTTGCTCATAAGCATCAATTTCTTTTTTCAAAGCTTTATATCTTTTTTTTAGCTCATTGTTTAAAAATGAAATGTTTTTAGGAGTAGCATTAGCATTGGCTGAAATAGCACTAATGAAATCAAGTTTTCTTTTAGTGGCGCTGTCTTTTGGATTAGATCCTAGTTTTTGTGAATTTAAAAATTGCAAAATTAAGGCTTGAATTTCTTGAGAGTTGTTTGCATTATTTGCTTTAGATATAAAATCTTCTATATTGCTTATTTTTGGAGTTTTAGCTGGATTTGATTTGCTTGGTTGTTTTTCTTTGTGCATGAAAAATAATACCAAAAGAATTCCAAGTATGATAATTATCACTAAAGCTATAACTAAAAAAATAAAAAGAGAATTATTCATGTAAAACTTTCCTATAATTTTGTTGCATAAGATCTTTTAAAATAACTTGCTAAGCTTAATGCTACCATAAATAAAAATCCCCAATACACATAATCAGGAATTTTCACAGAATCTCCTGCTGCATAAGAATGCATACCAGTTAAAAAGTAATTTACACCAAAATAAGTCATGATAATTACCCAATATGCAAACATGGAGCAAACTGCAAAAATGTATTGATTTGTCCATTTTGGTACCATTCTAATGTGCAAAATAGCTGCATAAACTAAAATACTAATTAAAGCCCAAGTTTCTTTAGAGTCCCAACTCCAATATCTTCCCCAACTTTCATTTGCCCATATAGCACCTAAGAAATTTCCAACTGTAAGTAAGCAAAGTCCTAAAATCATAGCCATTTCGTTGATTCTTGTCGCTTCTGTAATATTTCTTAAAATGTTTTCATTATGTTTGCCATTGATTTTTAGCATACATAATAAAATAAGTACAAATATACCCAACAATGCACATAATCCTAAAAATCCATAGCTAGCAGTAATAACCGAAACATGTATTGTTAGCCAATAAGATTGCAACACAGGAACTAAATTGGTAATTTGCGGATCCATTTGGCTAAGATGAGCTACACCTAAAGTAACTCCTGCTAAAATAGAGGTTAAAGAAAGTGCAATAGGGCTTTTTCTTGAAAAGAAAATTCCAGATAATGATAAAGCCCAAGCTATATAAACCATGCTCTCATATGCATTACTCCATGGAGCGCGACCTGCTATATACCAACGCAAAGCCAAACCTAGAGTATGGATGAAAAATGCCACAATATTAAACACATAAACACATTTAAATATAAAATCAATGCGAATTTTTGGCAGAAGCATTTTAACAAAAACTATAATCAAAAGTAAAAATCCAGCGCATAAATAAAGCGGAGCAAGATTTACAAAAATTTGACTTTTGTTGAAAAAGATTTCTGTATTAATTTTTTTAGCACTTGGCATAATTTCATGGCCGTATTTTTCTTGGTAATTTTTGATAATATTTAAATTTTTAGTTGCTTCATCCCAGTTGTTATGTGCAATAGAATTACTAACTGCATTGAAATAATTTTCTAAAATGCTTCTTACTTCTTTACCTTCTTCGCCTTTTAAACCTATATATGCTTCGCGTGGCGCCACCCATTGATTATTGGTGCTATTTTGTAGTGGAATAAATTTAAAAATATCTCCTGAAAAAATTAAATTTACAATATTTACTCTTTCATCAAGCTTGATTATTTCTTTATCAAAAACACTTCTACGATTTGGATTTTTTCTATTAGCATTTTCTACATATTTTTGTAGTTTATAAGCATCTGTAGTGAAAAAATCTTTAAAACTAGTATAAGCTCTAGGTTCAATACCTAAAATTTTAGAAATTTCTTCATTAACCAAGCGACTTGTTGGCATAAATATAATATCTTTATCGTACCATGCACTGCCATCAAAAATCATTGATATGATAGTTGCTTCGGCACTTTGGCCTTGAAAGGTTGTGTTTTTGTATATTTTTTCTAAAACTTCCATAGCTAAAGTATTAAAAGGAACCATTCTACCATCAGGTTTTTGCACTACCAAAGAAGCAAGTTCTTTAGCATGTGTTTCATCTACCTTGATGGGTTCATTTGCATAAGTATTTTGGCTTGCAAAAAAAACTAATATAAATGTCAATATCGCACTTGTTTTTTTCAAGGTGTCTTGATTGATTAATTTAGCTAAAGTCCTAAATCTTGAATGAGGATTTAAAATATTTAAAAACATTCCTAATGTAAGTAAAAAATATCCAATATATGTAGGAATTTTACCCGGATCTTTATTAACTGAAAGTATGGTGCCAAGCTCATCTTGATCATAAGAACTTTGGTAAAATCTATAACCTTGATAATCTAAAACATTATTCATAAAAATCTTATATTCTAATTTTTGTTCGGCATTATCAATTTCCACATAACTTGCATAAGACATAGGCGACATCGAGCCAGGATAGCGTTCTAGTTCAAAGTCTTTTAAGTACATTTCAAATGGCATTTCTATTCCTTTAGGACCCCATCTTAAAAAGAAAGGTTGACCTGCTACATCAATACGGATAGGCGAGTTGTATTCTACTAGGAAAACTTCTTTAGATTCTCCTTTATAGCTTAATTTTAATTTTAAAGCATTAATAGCATTTTCTGAAAGTTGAGTTGGCATATATTTAGTGCTTTGTGCAAAGTCTTTGAAATTATTTAATAAAGAATTATTCCAGTATTTTGCCTCACCAAATAAAGAAATCAAAGCATTGCGTCCTAGCTCTATCCAACTATTTTTAAACCAAGTAAAAAAGCTTTCATCTTGAGCTTGATTAACGCCTTCTAAGGTTTTTTTACCATGTAAAGAAGCAAATTTTACCACTAAATTAATATCATTAAAAGAATATAATCTTAAATCTTTAGCTTGTGCTTTTTGATTTGCTTTTAAAATGTTTTCTTTACCATCACTCATTGACATGTATTTTAAATCAAAATCAGCACTAAGCTTTAGATCTTTATCAATTTTTATATAAGGACTTGGAGCAGAGTCGTTTAAAAATGCTATATTGACACCATTGATATTTTTTATATCCCCTGCTTGAAAAAGCAATTCTTTAGATTCGTTATTTTGTGAAAGCATTAAAGATAAAAGAGGAGCAGAGTTGTTATCATCGATATAAATTTCTTTTGCATCTAAAATCAAATTTTCATATGAAATTTGAGCCTTTTCATCGGGTAGTATTAAATCAAATGAAAAATCATTTACAAAAGGTAAAGTGGCAATATATTCAGATTTTGCAGCACTATATACTTTATCATCTTTTAAGGTTGCTATGTAGATATAACTTTTTGAGGTTTCAATGATATTATTTTTTTCGTTTTCCCTAATGTGTAAATTTCCTTCAAATCCCATATATCTAGTCATAGCTGAACCTAGCAATATAAATAAAAATGAGATATGAAAGATTAAAAGCGGTATTTTTCTCTTGTTAAACATTTTATATTTAAAAAGAGCTGTTAAAAGATTGATTCCTAGTATGAGCTGTATAAAGCCAAACCAAGATGTTCCATATATCATGGCCCATGCTGTTGGAGTATTGTAAGCACTTTCTATAAAAGTAGCTAGAGCGCAAAATAGGGCAAAAATTAAAAATAAAAAAATAGAAATTTTTATATCCCCAAAAGCTAAAAGTTGTCTTCTCATGATTTAAGCTCCAAGGTATTTTTTTCTAATCTCATCATTACCGATAAGATCTTTTGCAGGTGCATGCATAGCGATTTTACCATTTTCTAGAACATAAGCATAATCGCTGATTTTTAAAGCTGAAAATGCATTTTGTTCCACTAATAAAATAGTAATACCTTCTTCTTTTAATTTGACTATAATATCAAAAACCTCTCCAACTATTTTTGGAGCAAGTCCTAGCGAAGGTTCATCTAGCATTAAAAGTTTTGGCTCACTCATAAGAGCTCTTGAAATAGCTAGCATTTGAGCTTCTCCACCGCTTAGAGTCCCCGCTAATGCGTTTTTTTTATCTTTTAATCTTGGGAAAAGTCTATACATTTGATTTTTCAAATGTTCATAGTTTTCTGCATTATTAAAAGCACCAATTTTTAAATTTTCTTCTATAGTGAGATTTATAAAAACTCTTCTTCCTTCAGGTACCAATGCTATACCTTTTTGTACTAAAGTATGAGGTAAATGTCTTTGAGTGTCATAACCTAAAAAACTTACTTCACCAGTTTTTTTAACACAATTTAGCATTGCATTAAGTGTTGATGTTTTTCCTGCACCATTTGAGCCTATCAAGCTAACTATACTTCCTGTTTTTATGGTGAAATCTATACCTTTAACAGCTTCTATTAAGCCATAATAAACATGTAAATCTTTAACTACTAGCATTAAAATCTCCCAAATATGCACTAATTACTTCAGGATTTTGAACAGCATCACTTGGTTTTCCTTCAAAAATAGTCTTACCATAATCAAGCACCATAACCCTATCGCAAAGCTTATTTACAAATTTCATATCATGCTCAATAAGCAAAACGCTGATTTTTTTATTATTTCTTATATCAAAAATCAATTCGGCTAAATCATCGCTTTCTGTTGAATTCATACCTGCTGCTGGTTCATCTAACAATAAAAGTTTAGGATTTGTTGCTAAAGCTCTTGCTATTTCAACTTTTCTTTGTTGTCCATAACTTAAACTAGTGGCCCTTTCATCAGCCAAATGAGCAATATTGAGTTGTTCTAAAATTTCATAAGCTGCTTTTTTTGCATTTTTTTCTGCTTTGGAGAATCTTCCCAAATGTAAAAAAGCTTCAAAAATATTATATTTAATACTCTTATCAAAACCAATTAATACATTTTCTAAAACACTCATGCTAGAAAAAAGTCTAATATTTTGAAAAGTTCTTGCTATGCCTAGATGAACTATTTTGTGCGGCTTTAAATGGTCAATCTTTTTTCCTAGAAAAAATACTTCTCCACTGCTTGGTTTATAATTTCCTGTAATAATATTAAATAGTGTCGTTTTTCCTGCACCATTTGGACCTATAAGTCCAAAAATTTCGCTTTCTTTTATAGTAAAAGAAGTATTTGCTATAGCACTAACTCCACCAAAATTTTTATGGATTTTTTTAAGCTCTAAAATCATTTTTTATTCCTTTTAGAAAACTTAAATAAAATATCTGTTAATTCTTTATCACCCATTATTCCTCTTCTTGCAAAAAGCATTACTAAAATCAATATAACAGAAAACACAACCATTCTAAGACCAGGCATGGCAGGAGTTTCATAACCAAAAATATTCATACTCTCATCTAAAAATCTTAAATACTCACTTCCGCCTATTACTAAAATAGCTCCTATGATGGCACCAGTAGTTGAACCTAAGCCGCCTAAAACAATGATGATTAAAAGCTGAAAAGTAAATAAAAAGTCAAATTGTTCAGGTGAAACTGAAGCTAGTGCGCAAGCTAATAAGCCTCCTCCAACACCCTCTAAAAATGCTGAAGTGCTAAAGGCTAAGGTTTTAATATTAAAAGTGTTAATACCCATTGCTAATGCTGCATCTTCATCATCTCTTATAGCTTTCATGGCTCTACCAAATTTTGAACTAACAATATTTAAGATGATAATAACAGAAAATATAGCAATCCCACCACTCCAGTATAAGGTAGTATGTTTAGGAATATCGTTTAAGCCCAAAGAGCCATTTGTAACAGAAGCAAAGTTAATTGCCATAAGCTTGATAATAATTCCAAAGCCTAGTGTTACAATAGCTAAATAATCTCCTCTAACTCTAAATACTGCAAAGGCTAAAACTAAAGATAAAAGCATAGCACAAACCCCAGCGGCAAGTAAAGCTACAATAAAGCTTGGCGAATGAATCATCAAAATAAAACTACTTGGATCCTCTAAAGAAAACTGATCGATTTTGCTTTCACTTGTAAGTAAAACTAAGGCCGCAACATAAGCTCCTATAGCTACAAAACCATTTGGCTCTAATGAAAATTGTCCTGTAACTCCATTGATAAGATTATAACTTACCGCTAAGATTACAAAAATAGCAATATTGCTTAAAATTCCTATTTTATAATCGTTAAAAAAATAAGGAGATATAAAAAGAAAAGCAAGCGCTATAATAAAGAAACTTAAATGTGTAATTTTTCTTGCAATCATTTTAAAACCTACTTTTTTCAAAATTAATACCCAAAATTCCAGTTGGTTTAAAAAGTAAAATTAATACCAAAAAGATAAATGCAAATGCATCTTTAAAACCAGAAAGATCAGGGAAAATAGCAACAACAACAACCTCTGTAAAACCTATAATCAAACCACCTAAAACTGCTCCGGCAACAGAACCAATACCACCTAAAACAGCAGCGCCAAAGGCCTTAAGTCCTATAAGAGTTCCCATACTAGGTTCAACAGAAGGATAACTAACAGCCCAAAAAATACCACCAATAGCAGCTAAAGCTGAACCTAGTGCAAATACAATAGCGATAATACGATTTGCATCAATTCCCATTAAATTTACAGTATGAATATCAAAAGCTAAAGCCCTAATAGCAATGCCATATTTGCTTTTATAAAGTATGAATAAAACCACTAATAATATAAAAAATGTCAAAATAGGCACTAAAATACTATTAACACTAATGCTGATATTATTAAAATTAATCACTGTTTCAAGATAACTTGGCACAGGAAAATACTTTGGTGTTGAGCCAAATAAAACATTAAATACATTTTGTATTAAAAAACTTATACCTATGGCTGTGATGAGTAAAGAAATTCTAGGTGCTTTTCTTAGAGGTTTATAAGCTACCCTATCAATAGCTATACCTAAGGCCGCTGCAAATAACATAGCTAAAGAAAGAGCGCCTAAGAAAGGTACATTCATACTTGTAACACAAAATAAAGCTGAATATGCACCCACCATCATAATATCACCATGTGCGAAATTAATCAGTCTTAAAACACCATAAACCATTGTATAGCCTATGGCGATAAGTGCATACATACTACCTAAACTAAATCCATTTATAATTTGCTGTAAAATTAAAGAACTATCCATTGAACCTCTTAAAATTTTTATTTATGGTAGAATCGAGTCTTTATAAACTTGTTTTTGATTCTCTATTGATTTTATAACAATTGAGCGCGTGGCATTACCTGTTTTGTCTATACTAATCACTCCACTAACACCTTCAAATTTAGAAGTAGCATGAATGTTGTTGTTGATACATTCACTATTGAAATCATTAACGCATTTTTGCATAGCTTCAAAGATTACAAAATATGCATCTGCACCCATAGCTGTAAAATTTGGAACTTCTTTGCTTTGTTTTTCTTTTTCATAGGCTAATATAAAGTCTTTTGAAAGCTGTGTTGGAGGGTTATTATAATCAAAACTATCTGTAAATAAATATCCTTCTGCTGCATCTTGAGCTAGATTAATAAAAGTTTCATCGGCAACTCCATCTGCCGAACCCATAGGAATATTAACACCCATTGCTTTTGCTTGGCGTGCGAATAAAGAAGCCTCAGTGTAATATACTGGAAGATAAATAAAATCAGGTTTTAAATTTTTAACTTGAGAAAGTATAGCTTTAAAGTCTTTATCGCCTGCTGTAATTCTAAATTTATCTAAAATTTTTCCACCTTGTTTGCTAAATTCTTTTTCAAAGGCCCTAGTTAAACCCAAAGAATAATCTGCGCTTTGATCGCTGATAATCACAGCTTTAGTGTAATTTAACTTATTTTTTACATAATTAGCCAAAGATGAGCCTTGAAAACTATCCATAAAACAAACTCTACTGGCATATAATTTTTTATTTAAAATTTTATCAGCAGTAGCTGCAGGAGCAACCACTGGTATCTTTTTTTCCTCGCCAATTCTTATCACTTGTAAAGTATTAGCTGTTAGCATTTCTCCAATAAGTGCATAAGCTTTATTTTGCGAAATTAATCTTGTGCTAGCATTTGCGCTTTCTATTTTATCACCTTTTGTATCTACTACAACAAGATTTACCTTATCACCATTACTTAAAGTATTTTTCATAGAATTTGCAATTTTCACTCCATCTAAAGCACTTTGACCATAAGCTGCAGTAGATCCTGTTAGAGGTAAAACTACGCCAATGTTAATTTCTTTTGCCTGTATGATATTACAAGCTATGATAGACAATATAGCTATACTAATTTTTTTCATAGTTTAACCTTTCAAGGATTAATAATAGTTTTATAAACTTGTTTTTGTTCTTGTATTTCTTTTATAACTACAGAACGACTTGCATTGCCACTAGCATCTATGCTTATAACTCCACCTACGCCTTCAAAATTATTAGTAGAATGAATTTTTTCATTAATGCATTGTGCGTTAAGATTATTAGCACATTCATTCATTGCATTTACCATCACATAATAAGCATCAGCTCCCATAGCAGAAAATGCTGGAAGCTCTTTGGTGCCATGATCTTTTTCATAAGCATTGATGAAATTTTTAGACAAAGTTGTTGGCGGATTGTTATAGTCAAAACTATCGGTAAAGATTACTCCATTTACAGCATCACCCCCAAGTTCAATAAATGTTTTATTATTTACCCCATCACCTGCACTTAAAAGTTTATTAAAACCAACTGCTTTTGCTTGTCTTGCTATTAAAGCTGCTTCTGGATGGTAAATTGGCATATAAACAAAGTCAGGATTGATACTTTTAAGTTGTGAAACAATAGCTTTAAAGTCTTTATCACCCGATGAGATAGTTAATTTTTTAAGTATTTTCCCGCCATTTTGTTTAAATTCTTTTTCAAAGGCTCTTGCTAAGCCTAGTGAATATACATTGCTTTGATCAACTATTACAACTACAGTTTTTAAATTTAAATCTTTATATGCATAGTTTGCAAATTTATCCCCTTGGAAGCTATCCATAAAACAAACTCTACTAGCGTAGCTTTTTTTATCCAAAAGTTTATCGCCTGAAGCAACAGGAGCTATTACTGGAATTTTTCTTTCTTCAGCTATAGATAAAACTTGCATAGTATTTGGTGTAACAGCTTCACCTATAAGTCCTAAAACTTTATCTTGAGAGATAAGTCTAGTGGTGGCATTTGCTGCTTCTATTTTATCACCTTTTGTATCTATGGCTATAATTTTAACATTATCTCCGTTTTTTAAATTTGGATTTAAGGTATTAGCTAGTTTGATACCTTCATACACATCATTACCATAAGCCGCTAAAGCGCCAGTAAGTGGTAAAATAACTCCTATTTTTACTTCCGCAGCATAAATTGAACTAGCACAAAGCAAGCTAGCTAGCAGTAGATTTTTTTTCATGAAAACTCCTTTTTTATTTTAAAAATGTATTATGTTTTGTTTTTGGTGCTGGTTCTTCTTCTAAAAGATCTTTTTGATTAAGCTCGATAGAAAAATTTTGCCCCTTTAAGTAAGCTATAATGTGATCCATATCACTTTCACTTAATTTTTTGGCGTATATGCTCATTTGAATGCTATCGCTTGATTGATCTTTAAAATATCCATTAGCATAGTCTTTTAAGGCACCTTTGATTTCTTCTGGACTTAAGTCTTTAATAGCTTTTTTGCCATAAGAATTTTTTTCTCCATTTTCTCCGTGACAGGTGTTACATTTGTTTTTAAAATATATTTCTTTAGCTTTTTTTAAATCATAGCTAATATTATCATTAAAAGTATAAGTAAATAAAGACTTTACATTAAAAGCCATTAAAGAATTTATAAAAAAAATACTAATTATAAATGAGCGTAACATAATATGCCTTTTTTAAATATAAATAAAGCTCGATTATATCTAAAAAAAATAAACAATTTTATCTCAATCTCGCTTTTTTAAAAAATTCCAAAACTTTAAGTCATTTTGCTAAA
>NZ_JAKMSF010000017.1:0-18995 GCF_025772505.1 Campylobacter sp. CNRCH_2016_3089 | reverse complement strand
GAAGTCAAAGAAAGAGTTGATACCTTTTTGGATTGCTTGTAAAGGGGATAGATAATAAGAGATGATGAAGTAGAGTATGATAACACTTAAGGCAACCATGATACTTACAACAATTGTTTGTATTGTTGCTGTTTTGAAAATAGGCTCATTTATAACATCAGCACTTTCGGTGCTACAAACAAGGTAAGAAGATATTTTAGCACATATACCTAGCCTTTCTTTTCCTTTTAATCCATATTCAAAGAAAGAATAATCACCATTTTGTTTGTGTGCATTTAATACCGGTCCATGATCTACCGATGGATCTAATAACTGTTTGTTTTTAGCAACAAATATCTTTCCATTTTCATCAAATAAAAAGCTATTACCAGGCATATTTTCAAAATTTTCTTGAAGCTCTTTTACTGGAATATCAACCCCAATAATTCCTACAAAATTACCATTTTTATATATAGATTTAGTATATGTTATTACATATTGATTTGTTGCTTTATCAATATAAGGAGAAGTGATGAAAATATCTTTATTTTCTTTGGCTCCAATATACCATGGTCTAGTTCTAGCATCATAGTTGATATTTTGTCCATAAATTTCGATATTTTTATTATTTTTATCACTAGTATCATTACTTACAAGGTTTTCTCCATTATCTAAACTTATAAAAGCAGATAAAACTCCAGAAGCTTTTCTATATGATTTTAAAATAGACCCAACATTATCTATCAAAGCTTGTTCGGAATTTAATTTTTCATATGGAAATTCCAAAATTGTTTTTTCCAAATTTAAAATTAAATCACTATTGTGCTTTCGAAATGTTTCTAAAGAAGTTCGAGCAACTTGTAAAATATCATTTTGCCTTTTTAGCTCATTATCATAAAGGTATGTTTTGGTAAAGTAAAAACTTAACACACCTAAAATAATCAAACTTAGTGCAGTGAAAAAATTTGCCATTAAAGACAATTTAACTTTCAAAGTGTTAAACATAATTTCCTCCGTATTTTATTTTTGTAATTTTAATTTTTAAAAATTAATTATCAATTAATATTTTTTTTAATTAATTTTTTTGCTTTTTCCCACAATCTCACTCCCAATTCTTTTGCATTGTTTTTATCTAAATTTTTATATTTATGGCTTGCGAGTTTTTCGAGTTCATTTAACTCTTTAGCTAAGATATTGAGTTTGCTTTGTGCTAGCTTGCTAAAATCATCAATTTTTGGATTTTGTTTAATTTCATTAATTTTGATAAGAATTTGTTCTCTGTTTTCTTGTATTAAGCGTTTAAATTTGGCAAATAAAGTGTCAAATTTATTTTCTAATAAATCTTTAAGTATATCTTTTACGGGATTATTAAATTCTAATGATATTTTTTTAAGCATTTGGATAAATTCTTGCTCTATGTCTATAAGTTCTTTTTCTTTATTTTTTAAATCATGTTCTAAAGCACTATATGCAAAGCTTGATTTAAATTTTTCAATCGCCAAAGAAATTCCTTCTTGTGTCCCATAAATACTTCCTATGCATAAATCATAAGCAAAAGCCTTTGATTCGTTAGCAAGTTCAAAAGCAGCATTTAAAACTACTTGGGATATTTTTAAAATTCTTTCTTTTTCAAAGCTTCCTTCACAAATTGCATTAAATACAAGGTTTTTAGCGATTTCACAAGATGTAAGTTCTATGTTTTCACCTTTTTCTAAAGTTGTAATAAAAGCACTCTCGGCAGTTTCTTTTAAAAGGCCTAGTATTTCTATATCATAAAGCATTGCATCATTGATACTTATATTAAATTCATTTAAATTTAAATCTTTTAAAGTCTTTTCTAAATCAAAAAAGTTATCGCAAATTTTATGTTTAATGGTGTTTTTTTGTTCTTCTATTTTTACTTTTAATTTGCCATATTCGTTAATATAAACAAAAAATGCTTTTTTATCTTCTTCAACTCTAGCTTTAATAATACCTTGGATTATTTTGGAAATATTTTCTTCATTTATAAGTCCAAGTTTTTCTAATACTTTAGAAAAGATAGCAAAAAGCTCTTCATTGCTAGTATTTTCAAAACTAATTTTTTTATAACTTAGATTAAAAACAAGCTCACTAATTAAGTTTGGAATTTCATTTTTTTCACAAGCTAAGAGAGAATTTTCAAAAATTATGGCTAAATTTTTCATATTTTTCCTTTTTTATAATACAAATTTCGCTTTACTTTTTAATTGATTAAAAATATTTAAACGATCATCTTTACTATCGACATAAACACTTAAAAGATAACTTTTATATGTTCCTTGTTTGCTAGTATTTGAGATTTTATATTTAAATTCTCTTTCATTGAGTATTTGAGTAAAAATTTCTAAAGCATCAACTTCAGCTTCAAAAACGACTTTATAATCCCAAAAAGTAGGGTAGTTTATAATAGGTTCTTTTTTAAAATCGCAGATATTTACCACTTTTTCCTCCTTCTTTGCTTTCTAAAACTATATCAGTAATTTGCATACTTTTATCAATAGCTTTAACCATATCATAAATAGTTAAAAGCCCAATACTAACAGCTGTTAAGCTTTCCATTTCAACCCCTGTTTTTCCTTCGCATTTTACGGTTACAAAGAGTTGAAAAGAACATTCTTCTTTGTTTTCTTCTATATGGGTTTGTACTTTTGAGATCATTAAAGGATGACACATTGGGATAAGATTTGAAGTTTGTTTAGCTCCCATGATGGCTGCTGTGATGGCAGTTTGTAAAACAGGCCCTTTTTTAGCTTTGTTTTCAATGATAGCTTCAAATGCTTCTTTACTCATGTATATTTTACCGCTTGCACAAGCTTCTCTTTGGGTAATATCTTTTTGACTTACATCTACCATTTTGGGGTGATTTTTTTCATCTAAATGCGTTAAATTCATATTTTTCCTTAAGTAAAGTTTGAAAAATTATACCAAAATGTATATTTTTATATTAAAATACTACTAAAAAATTTTAAAGGATTTGCAATGGCTTATGATGATGAAGAATTTGAAAATTATGATGATGAAATGTATGATGAAGCAGATGATGATACTTATGCAAATAATCAAAGATCATATAATTATGATGATGATGATTATGATTATGAATACGATGATGATTATAGTGATGATGATACTTATGAGATGGATTAATCGTGGGTAAAAATCTTACTAAAAAAGACATAAAAGTTTTGAGTCTTTCTTCTTTGGGAGGGACTTTAGAATTTTACGATTTTATCATTTTTGTATTTTTTGCAAGTTATATTTCTAAAAATTTTTTTCCTGAAGATTTAAGTCCATTTTGGAAAATGTTTAATACTTATGGAATTTTTGCCGCAGGATATTTAGCTAGACCACTTGGTGGTATAATCATGGCACATTTTGGCGATAAATTTGGTCGTAAAAAAATGTTTATGCTTAGTATTTTACTGATGGTTGTGCCAACTTTTATGCTTGCTTTTATACCTACTTATGAAAGCATAGGATATTTATGTATAGTATTTTTAATATTTGTAAGGATTTGTCAAGGTATAGCTATAGGTGGGGAATTACCTGGTGCTTGGGTTTTTGTTTTTGAGCATGCTCCAAATGGACAAAAACGCACTTATCTTGGATTTTTAACAGCTTCTGTAGTAGGTGGAATTTTGCTTGGAAGTTTTGTATTTTTAATGATGAATAAGCTTTTTACACAAGAAGAACTTTATGAATGGGCCTGGAGAATTCCATTTTTCTTAGGAGGAATTTTTGGGATTATTTCTGCTTATTTGCGTAAATTTTTACAAGAAACACCTGTTTTTGAACAAATGAAAAAAGATAAGGCTTTAGAAAAATTCCCTTTAAAAGAAGTATTTAGAAAAGCTAAGCTGGGCGTTGTACTTTCTATGTTGATAACTTGGGTTTTGACGGCTTGTATTGTTGTGATGATTTTAACTATACCTTCTTTTATGGCAAAAATGTTAAATATTGATGCAAGCGTTCAAACTTACATACAAATGTTTGGTATAGTTTTGCTTGTAATTGGTTGTATATTAAGTGGAATTTTGGCTGATAAAATAGGTATAGTAAAAGCTTGTATGATTTTTTCGCTAGGATTTTTCTTAACTTGTTTATTTTATTTTAACGCTCTTTATGCTAAAACACCTGATTTTAATTTAGTGAGTGTGTACTATTTAAGCGCTTGCTTTTTTACCGGAGTGATGAATTTTTGTCCTTTGATGATGAGTGAGGTATTTGATGCTAAGATTAAATTTTCAGGGCTTAGTTTTTCTTATAATATAGCTTATGCAATAGCTGGTGGGTTTACTCCGCAACTTGCTTTATTTTTACACACTATTGCTTTGGGAAATTTAGAAAATATTGCTCGTTTTTCTTTAGGATTTTATATGTTTGCTATGGCTATAATTTCGCTTGTTTGTGCTTTGATATTTAAATATCTTAGTAATACCCAACGCACATACTCTCAGTGATTTTAATGCGTTTTTCCAAAGGAGTAGGACTGAAAAAATGGCATTTTTCGATATAAATATTATAACTATAATCTAAATTTAAAAAATCGTAAAATGCCTTTAAATTTACAAATTTAACCCCACAAACTTCTTTTATATCTAAGATTTTATAAATTTGAGAATTGTTTTTTTCTACCAAATGTGATGGAGCTAAAGTAGTAAATGAGCAAAAGGCGCTTGCTAATACAAAGCCACTTAGATTTTCACATTTTTGTATAAGATGTTGGTGTTTTTGTAAAATACTTTTTTTATGTAAAAATACCACTCTTGTGCCTTGATAGCGTGCTGCCTGAACATTTTTCCAAAATTTATAAGCATTTTTGGAAATATTTGCTAATTGGTGTAATTGTATATTTAAAATATAATTATCCAAGAATTGATTGGGTGGTAAAATAGTATAAGTCATATTTTTTCTTTAAATTTGTTTTTTATGATTATACTAAAAATTGACTTTTGTTTATATTTTTGCTTTATAAATTCAATACAATTATCCAAAATTATTTTGAAGGAAAAACATGAAATTTGATACTATTAATCATGATGGTATAAAAAAACTTATGGATGTTTTTTATGCAAAAGTTAGAACAGATAAGGATTTAGGGCCTATTTTTAATGAAAAAATTGGTATAGATGATGAGAGCTGGAAAAAACACAAAGAAAAAATAGCAAGTTTTTGGGCAGGGATGTTTTTAGGTGATCCAAGTTATAGCGGTTCTCCTTTGAGAGCTCATCATGAATTACCTTCATTTCCAAGAGAATTTTTTGATGTTTGGCTTAATCTGTTTGATGAGAGTTTGCAAGAAGTTTTTGAAGATGAACCAAGAAGTATTATTATAGAAAGAGCTAAAATGATAGCTCAAAGATTTCAAATGATTATTTATGATCACAGATTTGCTTAAGAGTTTTTAAAAACTCTTAGCGATAGTTAAAGGTATGTAAATTTTCACCTTGAGAGTATTTATAACTATATTTTCCATCAAGATAAATTACTAAACGATAATATCCTTTATGTGATCCAAATACAACTTTTCTAACATGAGCAGTATTAACTTGTAAAGTTTTTGTATTGAAATTTTGCTTTTTAGCAAAATCTATAATGATTTTAGTTGGATCTCCTATAGATAAATGTCTTAGCATTCTATCTTCGGTTTTGATATTAATCTTATTGTTATAAAAGCTAATAGAAATAAAATTATAAATATTTCCACTAAAAATTGGTGTTTCAATGTTTAAAGTGGTATTGTTTTCTTCTGTTTTAGTGTTTTTTACCCCTTGTTCTTGTGGCACAGTAACAGAAACATCAAGTATAGGTGTGGCATTTGGACTTTTGGCTTTTATAAATGAGTAAGTATCATGCCAATTGATACTTTTGTATATATCTAGAGTAGTTTGCTCTTCAGAGCCATCAAGATTAATATAAGTAATAGTAATATTTTTTAAAATTCTTGCATCAGAATTAAAAGTAAAATCCTGTCTTTGAAAAGGACTAAGTTTTACAAACTCGGTGTTTTGTTGTTCTGAGTTATTGTCAAAAGGATTATCTTTTGCATTTAAAAATACACAGGATAATAAAAATAGTAAAAAAAATTTAATTCTCATGCGAATTTTCTCCTTTAAGTCTTAAAAGCTGTAAGTATTCTTTTTGAGCTTGAGCATTTTTAGCTTTTAAGGTTACTATGTTTTTCTCTAAAATTTTTTGCTCCTCTTTAAGCGATAATAAAACATCTAAAGAGGATTTGCCAAAAAACATATTACCAAAATACATAGCAACAATAATAGCTACAAATGATAATGCAATAGTTTTTATTAGATGATGACGAGCCTCCTTCTTTTTAGAATGCTCATCATACTCTTTTAATAAATCACTCAGAGTTTATCTCCTAAATACTCATCATTATCAAGTTCGATTTCTAACAAACGATTATATTTAGCTGTTCTTTCACCTCTTGCTAGAGCTCCTGTTTTGATTTGTCCTGTATTAAGCGCTACTGCAAAATCAGCTATAAAAGCATCTTCGCTTTCCCCGCTTCTATGACTCATAATACATCTGTAATTATTTCTATGAGCTAGTCTTACTGTTCTCATAGTTTGAGTGATTGTTCCGATTTGATTAGGCTTAATCAATACAGCATTTGCCATATTTTTCATGATACCTTCTCTTAAAATATCTTCATTAGTTACAAACAAATCATCACCCACAAGTTGAATTTTATTGCCAAGCTTTTGAGTGAGTTTAATCCAACCTTCATAATCATCTTCAGCCAAACCATCTTCAATACTAAAAATAGGATATTTAGCACATAATTCTTCATAGCGAGCAATCAAGTCTTCACTTGAGAAAACTTTACCCTCTAAATGGTATTTACCATCTTTATAAAGCTCACTACTTGCTACATCTAGTGCTAGTTTGATTTTATTTTCATAGCCTGCTTTTTTAATACAAGTCATTAAAAGATCAAGAGGTTCAGTGTTGTTTGCTAAATTTGGTGCAAAACCGCCCTCATCGCCTAAGGCAGTAGAGTGACCTAGATTAGCTAATTCTTTTTTCAATACTGCATAAATTTCACAAACTGATCTTAGCCCTTCTTTAAAGCTTGAAAAACCAAAAGGCATAATCATAAATTCTTGAAAATCTACGCTATTGTTTGCATGTGCACCACCGTTGATGATATTACACATTGGCACAGGTAATACACTTGCATTTGCTCCACCTAAGTAACGATATAAAGGTACGCCTAGCGCATTAGCAGCAGCGCGTGCTGTTGCCATAGAAATTCCTAAAGTTGCATTTGCTCCTAGATTAGAGTAGTTTTTTGTGCCATCAAGCTCTAAAAGAGTATTATCTAGTTGGGTTTGATTAAAAGCATCAAGCCCTATAATATTTTCAGCTATGGTGCCATTGATATTTTCAATCGCTTTTAAAACACCTTTTCCGCCAAATCTCTCATCATTGTCTCTTAATTCTAAAGCTTCTTTTTTTCCTGTGCTTGCACCACTTGGAACGATAGCACTGCCCACACTGCCATCGCTTAGCATGATTTCAGCTTTAATGGTAGGATTACCTCTACTATCTAAAACTTCAAAAGCTCTTAAATCTTCAATAATCAACATTATTCTTCTCCTTCATCGTCTTCTTTTGCGCCCAAAATCATACTATCTATACCGATTGAGTTTTGTATAGCTTGAGTAATTTCATCTGCAATAGCTGGATTTTCTTTTAAAAAGGCTTTAGCATTTTCTCTACCTTGACCAAGTTTAGAAGCCTTGTAAGAAAACCATGCACCACTTTTATCAATAATATCAAGTTTTACACCATAATCTATTAGCTCGCCTTCACGACTTACACCCTCACCAAACATCACATCAAATTCAGCTTGTTTAAAAGGAGGGGCTACTTTGTTTTTAGCCACTTTTACTTTAACACGGTTTCCAATAGGCTCATCATTTTGTTTTAAGGTGGCTGTTTTTCTTACATCTAAACGCACTGAAGCATAAAATTTTAAAGCATTTCCGCCGGTAGTTGTTTCAGGAGTGCCATAGCCCATCATGCCTATTTTCATACGAATTTGATTGATGAAAATTACAGTAGTGTTCATTTTATGAACGATACCGGTTAATTTTCTTAAAGCTTGACTCATTAATCTTGCTTGAAGACCTACATGTTGATCCCCCATATCACCTTCGATTTCTGCTTTTGGGGTAAGTGCAGCAACGCTATCTACCACTATTAGATCAATGGCTCCACTTCTTGCTATAGTTTCAACGATTTCTAAGGCTTGTTCTCCAAAATCTGGTTGAGAGATGTAAAGATTTTCTGTATCAACACCTAAATTTTTTGCATATCTTACATCAAGAGCGTGTTCAGCATCAATAAATGCACAAACTCCACCTTTTTTTTGACATTCTGCTATGATGTGTAAGGTAAGTGTAGTTTTACCTGAACTTTCAGGTCCATAAATTTCTATAATTCTTCCTTTTGGAACCCCACCAATTCCTAAAGCTAAATCAAGTCCAACAGAACCTGTAGGAATAGAATCAATTTTTTCAACTTCTTTATCGCCAAGTCTTAAAATAGTACCTTTTCCAAAGGTTTTATCAAGACTTTTTAAGGCTGCATCAAGTGATTTTCTTTTATTATCATCCATGCTTGTTAATCCTTTTATAATATGTTTAAAATTGTATCAAAAAGAAATTTAATATAAGTTTTTATTTTGAATTTTGCTAAAATACTTTTTTAAATTTTTCAAGGAAAAAAATGAATAAAAAAATTAGCGTAGCGCACTCTCCTGATGCTGATGATATTTTTATGTATATGGCGATTAAATTTGGTTGGGTTGGAAATGCTTATGAATATGAAAATACAGCCTTGGATATACAAACTTTAAATGAGCTTGCATTAGAAAATATATACGATGTTAGTGCGATATCTTTTGCGCTTTATCCTTTAATAGCTAGCGAATATGCTTTGTTAAAAACTGCGGTGAGTTTTGGTGAGGGTTATGGGCCAAAGCTTATTAAGAAAAAAGATAAAAAATTAAAGCCAAATTTTAAAGTTGCTTTAAGTGGAGCACACACTACTAATGCTTTAATCTTTCGCATAAAATATCCACAAGCTAGAATAATTTATAAGAATTTTTTAGAGATTGAAAAGGCTGTTTTAGAAGATGAAGTTGATGTGGGAGTGCTTATACATGAGAGCATTTTAGAATTTGATTCTAGTTTGTGTGTTGAGGCTGAACTTTGGGATATTTGGCAAGAATTAGCAAAAAATGATTTACCTTTACCTTTAGGTGGTATGGCCCTTAGAAGATCTTTACCGCTTAGTGATGCAATAGCGGTTGAAAAAGATTTGATTAAAGCAGTAGAAGTAGCCGATCATAATAGAAAAATCTTAGCCTCCATGCTTTTAGAGCGTAATTTAATACGCGTTGATGCACAAAAACTTGATGTGTATTTAAATTTATATGCAAATAAAAACTCTATTAATATGAATGATAAACAATACAATGCCATAGATAAGCTTTTTGAGCTTGGATATAATCATGGATTTTATGAGAAGTTAATAAAAAGTAAAGATCATCTTATCCCTAGTGAGTATGAAGAATTTAGAAATTCTTGATAGAATTTAAATTTTTAAGGAGAAAATATGGAAAGTACTTTAGTAGCCTTGGGTGTACAAACTTTTAAAATCACACTTATGCTTTCTTTACCTATGCTTTTAGCAGGGCTTATTGCAGGGCTTATTATAAGTATTTTTCAAGCTGTAACGCAAATTAACGAAGCCACGCTTTCTTTTGTGCCAAAAATTTTACTTGTTGTTGTGGTAATAGTATTTTTAATGCCTTGGATGATAAGTTCTATGATTGATTTTACAACTAATATTTTAAATCAAATTCCAAGCTTTATTAGATGATTATTGATTTTTCTAAATATTCTTCTGTGCGTATAGGTGAGAGCTTTGAAGTGCAAATACTTGAAGAGCCTTGCGAATTTGATGGTTTTTTAATAGGTGGGGCAAATAATCTTTTAATCTCTCCAAAACCCAAAAAACTTGGAATTTTAGGGAAAAGTTTTGATTATATTAAAATTTTAGAGCAAAATGAAAAAGGTATGTTTTTAGAGATAGGCTCTAGCGTGAAATCTTTTAAAATATATCATTTTGCTAAAGAAAATAACTTAAAAGGCTTTGAGTTTTTAAGAAATATCCCAGGGACTTTGGGCGGTATTTTAAAAATGAATGCAGGATTAAAAGATGAGGATATTAGCAAAAATTTAATTAGTATTTGCACTTTTAATCAAGAAATTTTAAAACAAAATATTGCTTTTGCTTATAGGTTTAATCCTATTAAAGAAGTGATGTTTAGCGCGAAGTTTTTTTTAGAATATGGATTTGACCCAGTTAAAGATGAGCTTTTAAAAAATGCAAGAAAAAATCAACCCAAAGGTGCTAGCTTTGGCTCTATTTTTAAAAATCCCAAAAACGATCATGCAGGAAGGTTGATAGAAGCAGTTAATCTTAAAGGTTTTAGCAAAAATGATGCGATGTTTAGCAATGAACATGCAAATTTTTTAATCAATAAAAAACATGCTAGTTTTGATGATGCTTTATTTTTGATAGAGCTTGCTAAAAAAAGAGTTTTTGAAGAATTTGGGATTGTTTTAGAAGAAGAAGTGGTAATTATATAGTATTTTTAATATCTTCATAAACAATTTTAGCTATTTCATGGACTAATTCTTGATAAGATTTATTTTTATCATTTGTGCTAAATTGAGTATTGATAGTAAGGATTTTATGATCTTTTAGTTTTTTTGTTTTGGCATTAAAAAGTTTGTATTCTATGTCGGCTTTGACTTCAAAATTGGAAAAAAGCAAGAAATTTTGTTGGCTTGCTTGAATGCTTTTTAAATCTAGCAAAATAATAAAATCAGCCTTTTTGAAACGATTAAATTCTAAAAACTCACTTGCATTGATGAAATTTTTATTTGTTTGTAAGATATTTTGGCTATTGATATAAGTTTGATTTTCTTTTTGATTAAGTAAGGCAAAATTATTTTGCTCATTTAAAATAGCACTTAATGCTTTTAGTGTGTCTTTTGCCATACTTTTAGCATCGATTTTTAAATTTGAAAAATAAAAATTATATTCTTTTTCATAGCTTGGCACTAAAGCTAAGGTGCTAATGTGTGAGAGTTTATCATAATTTATATCTTGATCAAGATTGATGATATTAAAATCATCATTATTTTGTAATTTGATGATTTTTTTATTTGCAAAAGAATTGGCATAAATAGCACTTAAAAAACACAAAAACACCAAAAAAAATCTCACTAAAAACCTTTTAATTTAAATTCATTCTTAGCAAAAGCTATAAAACTTGGAAGTTTAAAATCAGGACTATTGTAGTTTAAGGCCTTTTTATCAAAATCGTATAAAATTCCACCATTTTGTTTGACTAAAAAATCTCCTGCAGCTATATCCCAAGCTTTTGGGCCACCAAAACGTGGGTAAATTCCAGCTTTTGCTTCAAGTAAATATACAAACTTTAAAGCAGATGAAACCTTAATGCCTTCAAGATGATTTTGAATAAAAAAATCTTCATTATTATCATGGTTTTTAGAGTAAAGGGCTATATTTTTAACCTTTTTGTATTGCTCTAAACTAAGATTTAAAATTTTATTATTTTTATAAACTTTAGTATGGGTATGTGCATAATAAAATGCATTATTTTCCACATCGCCTATAAGCGAAAGCACAGGAGTGTTTTTATGGATTAATGCGATTAAAACACAATATTCTTTATCTTTTTTAGCATAAGATTTAGTGCCATCAAGAGGATCTATTAGCCAAAAATACTCTAAATTTTTTCTTTCTTCATAAGAAAGTATATTTTCTTCAGAGCATATAGCTATATCGCTTGAAGCTAAAATTTCACTAATAGCTTCATTAGATTTTATATCAGCTAAACCTACCGGGGAATCATCATCTTTAAACCATAAGGTATTTTTGTCTTTATATTCAAACAATACCTTAGAGGCTTCCTTGCCTGCTTTTAAGGCTAATTCTAAAAGTGTGTCTAAATTTTTCATAAGAAAATTATAGCAAGTGAAAATAAATACTTAGTAGAGTTATTTTCTACTAAGATTATTGATAAATTTTATTAAACTAATAGCTAAAATTGCTTCAAGTAAAGCAGTAAGCACTAATCCTGAGTATATATCTTGAGTGATAATATTAGTTTGATAAGAAAGCGTAGCTACTGCGATAAGTAAGGTTAGTGGCATAGAATGGCTTAAGCCAAATAAAAAGGTATTTTTTAAACCAAGTATTTTTACAAAAGTCATAGCACAAAGTATTCTTAGTCCTATCATAAAGATAGTTAGTGAAAAAGCTATGATTAAAACTTGAGGGTTTAAAAGCATTTGGAGTTTAAAGCTTGAACCTATATAAATGAAAAATATAGGGATTAAAAAGCCATAACCAAAACTAGAAAGTTTATGCTCTAAGTCTTTTTTATGATCAAAAAAAGTAGCTATAAATGAACCCGCTATAAAAGCTCCAAGTGCAACTTCAAGTTTAAAATAAATCATAATCGCAACTATGGCTATGAAAATTGCCATGCAAAATCTTATATCTTTTTCATTTTGATCTTGCCAAGGCATGAGTATGGTTTTAAGTTGTGGATACCACCAAAAAAGTACTTCTAAAAATTTAAATCCAAAAATACAAAGTGCTAAAAATCCCACTAGGTATAATAAATTTTGAGTGAGTGAGAAAAGATCAGCACCTTTTCCCAAAAATGCCGCAGCTATGGTAAGCAAAACTATGCTCACAACTTCAGCTAAAGTGGCTACCACCATGGATACATTTAGCCACTCGCAATTTTTCCCAAAGTCTCTATAAAGCGTTGAGAGCAAACCCACACTCATAACAGGTATGATAATGACAAAAATATAAGAAATATCTATACTTTCAACCGCTAAAATACTAAAAACATATAAAAGTATGATGTAAATAAAAGCTTTATTAAGTAAGCTTCTTTCGGTTTTTAAAAAGGTTTTAAGATTGATTTCCATCCCTGCTATAAACATAAGATAGTAAAATCCTGCATTAGCTAAAAGCTTAAAATTTTCACTTTCTCCTATAAAACCTAAAAATCCTATAAAAGAGCCAAGCATAATTTCAGTGGCTGAAAGTGGGAGTTTTAAAAATTTAGCAATATAAGGTGATGTAAGCAAACATCCTGCTACGACTAATAAAATTTTTAAATCCGTAGCAGCTTGAGCATCAATGGCATGAGCTAGCAAAGCTAAATCCCATTTGTTTTAGTTTTTGTATGTCTTTGCTAGGTTCTTCGCCTTTAGTTGTAAGATAATCACCTACTACTATAGCACTAGCTCCTGCGTCAAAAATTTCATATTGTCTTTCTTTTAGCACTACTTCTCTACCACCTGCTACCATGATATGTGCATTTGGTAAGTCTTTTTTAGTATCTTTGATGATATTTAACGCCTCATCAGCATTTAATAAGTTTTGCTTGAGCTTTAAATTTTCATTTGGTATGAAAAAATTAATAGGTGAGGAAAAAGGATCAAGCTCTTTTAAACTTGTTCTAAAACTTTTTCTATCAGCTTCACTTTCTCCAAGACCATAAATTCCGCCACAGCAAAGCATTAAACCTGCTTCTTTAGCATAAAGATTAGTTTGAAATCTTTGCTCCCAAGTATGCGTAGAGCATATGTTTGGAAAAAATTCTTTAGAAGTTTCTAGATTATGATTATAAGAAAAAATTCCTGCTTTTTTTAATTCTTTGAGTTGTTCTAAATTTGCTATGCCATTGCAAGCTATGAGTAAAAGTCCTTCTACTTCTTTTTGCACCGCATGAGCTACTTTGCACACATACTCAAGTTTTTCATCATCAAGTCCAGCGCCTGCTGTAACTAAACAAAAACCTAAAGCTTCGTTTTTCTTAGCTATTTTAGCTTCTAAAACAATTTGATCTATATCTTTTCTTTTGTATTTGTTGATATTAGTTTTTACATGAGCGCTTTGAGTGCAGTATTTACAATCTTCCCCGCACCCTCCACTTGCTATATTAGATATAGCACAAAGCATAATTTGCATTAAATTTCCTTTTTGATTTTGCATTTTAAGCACTCTAAAAATGTGCCTTTTTTAAGCTCTTTGATAATCAAAGTTTCGCCACATTTGCTACATTTTTCTTCACTTGGTTTGTATTTGCTTATATAGTTGCATTTTGGATAAGCACTACATCCATAAAATTTACCACGCTTAGAAAAACGCTCCACGATCTCGCCTTCTTGACAGCTTGGGCATTTCACGCCTATGGTATTGAGTTTTTTCTCGCTTTTTTCTTCATTTTGTGTTTCTTGTTTTAAATTTCTTGAGTATTTACATTTTGGAAAATTTAAACAAGCTATAAATTCTCCATATCTTCCTTTTCTTATAGCAAGCTCTCCACCACAATCAGGGCAGGTTTCATCTAGCTTTGTGAAAGTTTTTTGACTTTTTATGTTTTTTTTACCTTCATCAATTTTTCTCATAAAAGGAAAATAAAACTCTCTTAAAACTTCTTGCCAGTCCATTTTACCTTCTGCAATGATATCAAGTTTATCTTCCATTTTAGAAGTAAAATCACTATCTACTATATCACTAAAGTTTTGTTCTAAAACCTCTGTTACAACAAAGGCTATTTCATTGGGTATGATTTGCTTTTTATCTATACGCACATATTCTCTTGCACTAAGTAAAGAGATGGTTGGAGCATAAGTTGAAGGGCGTCCTATGCTAAGATTTTCTAACTTTTTAACAAGTCCAGCTTCAGAGTATCTTGAAGGTGGCTCGGTAAAATGTGAGCTTAATTCTATATTTTGTATATTTAGTATATCTTCTAGTTTTAAATTAGGTAAAATTTTATCTTTATCCATATCTCCATATACTTTATAATGCCCATCAAATAAAATTTTTCTACCACTTATTTTAAAACTTGCTTCATTTGATTTTGCATAGACATTTTGAGTTTGAGATATAGCAGGATTCATTTGTGAAGCTAAAAAGCGATTATATATTAAAGTATATAATCTTGCTTCATCTTTTTCTAAAAATTCACTTGCAAGTTTTGGCGTAAAGCTAAGATTAGTCGGTCTTATAGCTTCATGTGCTTCTTGAGCGCCTTTGCTTTTAGTGGTATAAATATTTGCTTTGCTTGGTAAGTATTCTTTGCCAAAATCATTTTTGATGAGTTTTCTTACTTCTTCTAAGGCTTCTTTTGCGATGTTTAAGCTGTCAGTTCTCATATAAGTAATCACACCCATAATACCTTGATGGGTTTTTACACCCTCGTAAAGTTTTTGAGCAATCATCATGGTTTTTTTAGGGTTAAAACCTAGGCGATTGCTCGCGCTTTGTTGCAGGGTTGAAGTCATAAAAGGTGCTTGTGGAGCTATTTTTCTATCTTTACTTTCTATATCTTTTATTTTAAAGTTAGCATTTTTACAAGCTTCAAAGATGAGTTTGGCTCTGTCTTCGTTAGTTAGACTTAGTTTTTCTATCTTTTGATTTTGAAATTCGACTAATTCAGCTTGCAAGTCTTTTTCAAAAATCATATCTATACTAAAGTATTTTAAAGGAATAAAAGCTTTTATTTCTCTTTCTCTATCGACGATGATTTTTAAAGCCGCACTTTGCACACGCCCTGCACTTAAGCCTTTTTGGATTTTTTGATTTAGTAAAGGACTTAATTTATAGCCTACTATACGATCAAGTAAGCGTCTAGTTTGTTGAGCATTGACGCTATTTACATTTAAAGATCTTGGGTTTTTTAAAGCATTTTCTATAGCGCTTTTAGTAATCTCATGAAAAACTATGCGTGGCAGAGAATTTTCATCTTTATTAATAGCCTTAGCTATATGATAAGCTATGGCTTCACCCTCACGATCCTCATCGGTTGCAAGGTAGATGGTTTTAGCTTTTTTAGCCTTTTCTTTGAGTTCTTTTACTAAACTTGAATGATCATTTGAAATTCTATATTCTGGTTTAAAATTTTCATCTTCTATTTTTATACCAAAGCTAGTTTTAGGTAAATCTCTAATGTGGCCTTTAGAAGCTATTACTTCATAGTCTTTACCTAGAAAATTACCTATGGTTTTAGCTTTAGCAGGTGATTCTACTATGATTAAATTTTTCATTATTTTCCTTATAAGGATTAAAATTAGTAAAAGTGTATAAAAAAAAGTTAAATTTTTTGCTTAGATGGATTTTTAAATAAAATGCAATTAATGATATAATTTTCTATAATTAAATTTCATAGGATATAAAATGTTTTTGCAAAAAAACTTACAAGCTTTAGAATTTACCAATAAACCCTTACAAGAAAAAATTCTATCTTTAAAAGAAGAATTTATCGACATCTTTCCAAGTCAAACACCCTTTGTGCCCTCAAAAGATGATTTAATAAAACCTAATATATTTTTTTGCGGTATAGGAGATGGGCTTTTTTTAAAAAAACTTATTAATAAACATATTTTTATTTTTGATAAATCAGAATTTTTTGCTAATGTTTTAAGTAAGATGGATTTAAGTCAAGAGCTTTCAAGCGGAAAAATATATCTTTGTGATGTAGAAGAGAAAAGATTAGAAGAGTATCTTGTTTTGCTTTTTTCGCAAAAAGATTGTTTTGAGTATTTAGGGCTTTTTAAACTTTTACCTTATAGTGAATTTTATAACAATAGTCCTATGTTTGATTTTGTGTATCAAAAGTGCTTAGATGTGATAAAAAGAGTGGTGGGAAATGTTGATACAAGTTTTACTATGGATGCTAAAATTTATAAACAATTTTTATCTAACATACCTTTTGTCTTAAAAAATACTCCTTTTCAAAGATTTATTTATGAAAATAAAGGAAGAAATAAAAGTGTTATTGTGGCGTGTGCAGGCCCTTCTTTAAATAAACAACTTAAGCTTTTGAAAACTTGTCAAGATGATTATGTGATATTTGCTTTAGATGCTACTTATAAAACTTTACTTAAGAATGAAATTTATCCTGATTTTATTTTTTCTATGGATATTTACGAAGAATGTGCAAGTTTTTATGAAAATTTACCACAAAGCAAAAAAGAACCCATTTATATTATAAATGCTGCTGTAGATAAAGCTTTAATGCAAATTTTAGAAAATAAAAATCCAAAAATTTTTATTTTAAAAAATTTAGATTATCAACAAAAATTTAATTTAAATGATTTTGGTTATTTAGATATTGGTATCAATGTGGCTCATTTTGCTTATAATTTTGCTATAGCTTTGGGATTTACTAATGTAATCATGATAGGACAAGATTTGGCTTTTAGTGATAGTGGAAAATCTCACGCAGATGCAGCTAACTTTACTTTTCGTGATGAGGAAAAAGCTCAACACGATGCTACTAAATTAAATGTTTTGTCTTATGGAAAGAAAGGGTTTATTCAAACAAATATAGGCTGGGATGAATTTAGAAAACGATTAGAAGTTTTATTTTTATCTCATCCTGATGTTAAATTTTACAATGCCACAGAAGGTGGAGCTTTTATAGATTATACCATAGAGATACCTTTTGAAAAGGTTTTAGCACTATATAAAGATAAAAAACAAGATTATGTATTTCCAAATGTTTTAAGTATTAATAGGCAAGAAAAATTATTAAAAAAATCTTTGGAAATTTTACAAAAAGATTATTTAGAGTTAAATGCTTTACATCAAAAAGCAAAAGATCTTTTAGTAATTTTGCAAAATCAAAACGCAGTTTTTGATGAGCAAGTATCAAAGTTTATTTTTGATTTTAATGATTTATTAGATAATGCAAAAATTTTACAAAGTTTTATGTATAAACCATTATTTTATCATAGGGGCTTTTTTAATGTGAGTTTATATCAAGAGTCTCAAAATGCTTTATCAAGTTATGTAGATTTTTTAAAAATATTTTTAGAAATTGCAGCATTAAGTCTAGCAAGTATAGAAAATTCTATAAATGAATATAAAAATATCTTAAAAGTATAAATTTTTTTATCATTTTTTCGATATAGCTTAAACAACTGCATGGAAGCGGTTGAATTTATTTAAAAGGATTTAAAATGGGATTTCGTATAAATACTAATGTGGCATCTTTAAATGCTCAAAACAACGCAAATTTAAACTCAAGAGCATTAGATAGCTCTCTAAGCAGATTAAGTTCAGGTCTTAGAATCAACTCTGCAGCAGATGATGCTTCAGGTATGGCTATAGCAGATAGCTTAAGATCGCAAGCTAATACTTTAGGTCAAGCTATAAGCAATGGTAATGATGCTTTAGGTATTTTACAAACAGCTGATAAGGCTATGGATGAGCAGCTTAAAATCTTAGATACTATCAAAGTAAAAGCTACTCAAGCAGCACAAGATGGACAAACTACTAAAACAAGAAATATGCTTCAAGCTGATATTAATCGTTTGATGGAGCAACTTGATAATATTGCAAATCAAACTTCATTTAACGGAAAGCAGTTGTTAAGTGGTGGTTTTGTAAATCAAGAATTCCAAGTAGGTGCACAGTCAAATCAATCTATCAAAGCAAGTATTGGTTCAACTCAAAGTTCTAAAATAGGTGTAACTAGGTTTGAAACAGGCTCTCAAGCTAAAAGTAGCGGTGTAGCTCAGCTTACTATTAAAAATTATAATGGTATAGATGATTTTAAATTCCAACCTATAGTGATTTCTACTTCAGTAGGAACAGGACTTGGTGCTTTAGCTGAAGAGATTAATAGAGTTTCTGATATTACAGGTGTTAGAGCAAATTTCTTAGTTGAAACTACAGGTGTTGGCAATATTAAAGCAGGCAAAACAGATCAAAATTTTGCTATTAATGGGGTAAAAATTGGTGAGGTTGAATATAAAGATGGTGATGAAAATGGAGCCTTGATTTCAGCAATTAACTCAGTTAAAGATACCACAGGAGTAGAAGCTTCTAAG
>NZ_JAKMSF010000016.1:0-24411 GCF_025772505.1 Campylobacter sp. CNRCH_2016_3089 | reverse complement strand
CTTTTTTAATATTTTGAATATAATTTGCCAAAAAATAACATTTGGGAGTAAAAAACAAATGGTGCCCGAGGTCGGCTACTAAAAAATTTCATTTGATATCTATTTTTAGATATATTTTATTCTATTAGTAACCCACTGAGTAACCCATTACTTTACAATTCAATATATGCACAGCAACGGTTTCTTTTAATCCGATTAAAGTCAATATTAGTATATTTTTTATATTTCCGATTAAAATTAATACGATGTCGACTAATGCTCCGATTAAAAGCCATATGTTTAATAAGAGCAATAGCTTTTATTTGGTTGTTTATTGCGGAGAAAAGATATAAATACTTTTTGCTATTTAGTATCTTAGTAAGAGCAAATAACATTCCAAACTTATGTATTTTTTATTTTTATGTGAAATTATGATAAAATACAAAATATAAGGAACTTCACTTATTTTTTTGCTTTAATTTGATAAGAGTAGAAAAATGTTTAAAAATGAAATAATTAATAATGCTGTACCTGCAAAGATTTTTATAAATAATCTTGGATTATATGATAATTTTCATAGAAATGTTAATGATATTAAAAGTGGTTTTAAAGTTAAAAGAGTTGGTGGAAATTTCTTTATTTTGCTACCTGAATGGTTTATGAAGATAATTGAAGCTGGCTATAGTTGTTATGCTATTAAGGCTTATGATGATTTTGAATATGAATTTAAAGTATCGCTTACAAAGAAAACCGAAATAGGTTTTTATAAAAGATGAATACGTATAAATTTTGCAAATGCGGAAAGAAGATACTCTCGCATTTGAGTAAGTGTTCTGAGTGTAAGATAACAACTGTTAGAAATCAAAATAAACACTATGATGCTTTCAAAAGAGATAGAGATAGCTCTAGTTTTTATCATAGTGTAGAGTGGAAGAAATTACGTTCTAGTTTTATTAATGACAATCCATTTTGTTTTAAATGTGGAAGATTTGCAAAAATTGTTGATCATGTTATCCCTATAAGACAAGGTGGAGAAAAACTAAATGTAACAAATTTGCAAAGCTTATGTATGACTTGTCACAATAAAAAAACCAAAGAAGAATTAAAAGGGGTAGGGGGTTAAATCTCTATAAAATCGATATTCTGGTCACCGACCGGCTAGTCGCGAAAAAATGCGAGCTATTTTTTTTATTGCGTGTGTAATTGACTAACTAATTAACCAATAAATACCAAGTTTAAAATATGAATAATTGGGGCTTGTGTTTTAATTTCTTTTGCATGTTTTCCTTATGTTTAACGCCCAATTAACTAATACGCACTTTAACGCCTTATGTTTTGTGTAAAATCACTAAAAAGAAAGGTGTTAATGCAAAAAGAATTTTTAAGTTGTGATGAGGTTTTGCAAATACTAAATATTAATTCTAAAGAGTATTTGAGTAGATATTTAAAGAAAAATGGAGTTAAGGTTTTAAGAGGAAAAGCTAAACCTTACCCAAAAGAAGAAATACTAAAGTTAGCTAAAAAAAGACAAGATGACAATCACCATAACTCAAAGCAAAATGAAATAGCACTTTTTATAGATGAAAGTATTATAAAAGAAAAACCAAAAAACAAGCAAATTGTTAAAAACAAAGAAATAAGTGAAATTAGCTTAAATTTTCCAACAATAGAGCAAGAATTGGCTCAAAAAGTAAAAAACGACTTAATTAATTTAGGAATTTATGATGATCTTGAAGATGATATTATTAAAGTATATGCTAAAAATCTTATTTTACTAGAATGCTCAAGCAAAGAGGTAGAGAAAAAAGGTTTTTGCACTACAAGTGATAAAGGAGTGCAGATTATCACTCCCGAGCTAGTTGCTTTTAACTCTCTAACTAAAAATGTAATAGGCTTGGCTAAAATTTTAGGCATCGGTGCTCCAAGTAGAACAAGAGTAAATCCAAAAGAGAAAAAAGAAAGCTCTCCTTTTGATGTTTTATTGGGGAAAGAAGATGAATGATATCAAGTTAAGATCTAGAGAAGATATTTTAAATTATGCTAAAAAATATATCAAAATAAAAAACGAAGAATTTCAAAATTCTCCATTTTATATAGATGAAAAAATAGCCTTAAACGCAGTTGTTTTTGTATCTTTATTAAAACATACCGATGGAGAATTAGCAGGAAAGCCATTTGCTCTTTTAAATTTTCAAATAGAGTTTATAATAGACATTATTGCTACATATTCAAAAGAAAAAAATGCTAGGAGGTATTCTTACGCATTATTATTTATTCCGCGAAAAAACGGCAAAACAGAGCTTATAGGAGCTATTTTGCTTTACTTTCTTTTTGTGGATAAAGAAAAAGGAAAGAAAATATATTGTGCTGCAAATGAAACTGAACAAGCAAAGTTAGTTTTTAATGCAGCTTCATCTATGATAAGTCAAGAAAAGCATTTGAATGATATGTGCTATCAATATAAGACTTATAGGGAAATTCGTAAAAAAAATACAAAGTTTGAAGATTTTATAAAGGTTTTGACAGCTACTAGTGAAACTAAAGATGGATTAAGACCTTATGTTTTTATTTACGATGAGCTTCATGCTGCAAAAGATGGAAAATTATACAAGGTCTTAGAAGAAGGAACGGCAAGTCGTTCTAATTCTCTTTGTATAGTAATATCGACAGCAGGTTATAACCAAAATTCAGAGATGAAAAAACAATATGATTATTGTAAAAAGGTTGCTTGTGGTATTATAAATGATCCTTCTACATACTCTAAAATTTACGAACCAAATGAAGATGATGATTGGCATGATGAAAAAGTGTGGGCTAAAGTAAATCCTGCTTTAGGGTATGGAGTTAAGATAGAAAAATTAAGAGAATATTTTGAAAAAGCAAAATCAAATGCAAACGATGAGGTTAGTTTTAAGACAAAGCATTTAAACATATGGACTTCAAATGCTGGTGCTTTTGTAAAAGATGATGATTTTATGAAGTGTAATCTTGGAAAAATAAATTTAACTTCTGATGTTTTTATGGGAATAGATCTTTCAGCTACGACAGATTTGACTGCACTAGCTATAATCTGCGAAATTGATAAAATTTTACATGTTGATTTTAAATTTTATGCACCTAGACTGTGCGCTGAGCAAAGAAGTAGAAGAGATAAGGTTCCATATTTAGAATGGGCTAGACTTGGATATCTGACTTTAACACCAGGTAATAGTGTAGATTATGATATATTGATAGAAGATATTATTTGTTTTAGTAAAACACTTAATATCAAAATGATAGGTTATGATCCTTGGAATAGTACTGAAGTAGCCAAAAAACTTAGTGAAGAAAACTTAGAATGCGTACAAATTAGACAAGGTTTTGCAAGTATAAGCGAACCGCTAAAAGAGTATCAAATAAGAGTATTAAAACAAACTATAAACCACAATGCAAATCCTATTTTTAGATGGTGTAATAATAATTTGGTAATAGATAAAGATGCAAGAGAAAATATAAAACCTGATAAGAAAAAATCAAGTGAAAGAATAGATGCAATTTCAGCTTTAGTAACTGCCATAGCGACTAAAAATACCTTTGCAAAACCTCAAGAAAGTGTTTATGAAAAACGGGGTATTAGGAGTTTGTAAAAATGGTTATTATATTTGTTTGATTATGTATTGTGTATTTTCTTTGATTAAATTATACTTAGAAATTATGTTTGTAGTGTTAAGTATGGTTATTCCTTTATTAGAAATTTGTTTCATTAAAGCTTTTACTGATGCTGAATTTGAAATTACGTGTTTTCTTTTGCTGGTAATAGCAGAACAATATTTTTTCTTAAAAATTAAACCTTTTTTTTGCAATTCATCTACTGTAGTTAATATTTGCTGATAAGCACAATCTAATTCTTTGCCTTTTAATTCGATAAATATTGTAATGTTTTTTATTTCATCTACAGCCATATAATCACATTTTTTATGTGTGCTTTGTTCTGAAAAATAACCTTTATCTAGTTTGATTTTGAACATTGAAATATCTTCAGCAAGTATGTTTAAAGAGAATATTTTACCTTTTTCAGAACAAGTTAAAATACCATTTCTTTCTTTGGTGTATGGACCTATATAATGATTTTCAAATTCTTTAAGCCATGATAAATCTCGTGTTGTTTGCTCTTGATTCATAAATCCTCATTTTGTAGATTTAATAAATCAGTGTAATCGTTAGAAAGTATTTCTGCTGTTTTATCCATTTCTTGAGTGTTAATAAAATACTCTTTTTTATCAAGAATAGAAGCAATAGTTCCTTCTTCTAATTTATATATTTCTATATCATTTATATCTAATCGAAGTAATTCTTTTGGTATGATTTTTTCTATTTTACCCATTGTAAATAAGTTTTCTTGTTTGTGCAGTTGTATTCCAGTTAGTATGTTAGATAGATAATAGAGTATAAAAGGACTATGTGTTGATATTATAAAGTTTAATTTGTTATATTTTATTTCAGTTTCTTCTAGTGTATGTGATAAAAATGATTTTAAAATAAAATGTAAAATTTCTTTTTGATGTTCAGGGAATAAGCTTAATTCTGGTTCTTCAATAAAAATATTTGTTTGTTGTGCTTGTGGTTTAGACGGTATATCTAGATTAATCTTTCTTTCTTGAGATGTTTCTTTTAATAAATAAGATATAATAACTTCTATTATAGATGCTGATTTAACCCCTGATGATGCATTTTTATAATTAATTGTATAATCTTTTGTTTGTAGTAAAAAATCATTTGTGACCTTATTTAATTTTTGAAGAAGTTCTATATTGAACATTTCCAATTTATAGGAATTATCATTAAATTTTAAACCTCTCAAAAAATATTCCATTGTATTGTTTAAAATTTCAGATATACGAATGCTTCTATCAAAATTATAACTGAGAATGTCTGGTATAATATAGCGTAAATCCGAAATAAAAACTTGTTCAGATACTATTTGGGTATTGTAAAATATTACTACTTTGTTGTTTTGCACCTCGATAGTGTTATTTATTGAAGTGTATATAATTTCGGTATCATTATTAAAAAAATCATCAATTTCGCATATATTAAAGATACGACCAATTTCATTTAAATCAAATTCGATTTTATTCTCACCGAATATATTTTCACTATATTGTTTATTGTTTATTAGAAGAGTTAGATTGTTTATTATAATATCAAAACTATATATTAATTTCATTAAAATACTTTTACCAGATCCACTTTTTCCTATTAGAATGGTAAAAGGTTTAATTTCTATATTGATATCTTTTATAGGACCAAAATTTTTAATTTTAAGTTTTTTCATCATAATATATTTTACCATTTATTTTTTATAATAATTTAAAGCAAAAAATATTCCTATTTATATCCTATACCTACTTTATAAAAGGTTTTATAGATTTTGAAATTTCATCTAATGATAGATTTTTAAGCTTATCTGATATGGTAATAGTAGCCTTTTTCTAAAAAATTAGAAAAAGCTAAAGTTTTATATCACATTCATTTAAAATCAAAGTAAGAGATTTTCTTTTTGAAAAATCTGCAGTAGTTACTATAGTGTATCCCTTTGCTCTTATTTTTTGCAAAATATATTTTGAAATATTAAATTGAGTATTTAAAAAATTTAAATGATTTTCAGACATAGGTGTTTTTCTTAAACACAGAAAAAAAGGATTTTTATCGTTATTTTTATTAAACTTCAAACCATTCTCAAATTCATGATCTTTATAATTGCTTTTTTGAATATCATTATCTATCATATGTTTTTTCATATTATCATAAAAATCTTTTAGATTACCATTTTCCAATATCTGTCTTAATATTTCTTTTGGGAGATCATTTAAATAAGGATTTTTTACTATCAAATTATCAATATTAAGCGGTGTGAAATAATAAGATTTTTCATAACTTAGCACAAGGAATAAATTGAAAGTATTTTTATAATAATCAAAATAAATATTAACTTTTACTTGATGATATTGATAGCTTAGTTTTAAACAATCTTCGGGCTTTTTAAAAGCTGACATTAAATATTTTTGCTTCAAAAACTCTTTTATATCATTCATTTTTATTTCTTTTATTGTGTATTTTTCTACTTCATTTATAAGACGATCGAAGCTTTTTTGCTGTTCGTAATTTTTAAGCCAACTGTCAACCCAAATAGGAATGGGCTTATTATTATCATTCCAATTACTCACACTACTATAAGCTAAACCGGTTATATTGCAAAAATCTTGTCTTGTAAGTCCTAGACTTTTGATTTTTTCATCAAACTCTTTTTTTAGCATAAATTGTCCTTAAATTTTATTATCATAATTATACCAAAATATACTTAAAAAGTGTGTATAAATAAAAATACTTATTAAAAAAGTAAAAAATATTGACAATAATATCAAAAAAGTATATAATAATGCTATGTTTTTACCTAATAAGTAAAAATAAATCAAAAAGAAAGGAGTAAAAGATGAAAAAGCTAAGATTACTCGCACTAATCTTACAAACAATATTTTATATTGTAGCTTTACTTAAGCTTTTAACAAGCTAAAGTAACCCCCAGTGCGAGGGGGTTTTCATCTTTGAAACAAATTATATCAAAAAAAGGTTTAAAAATGGATTTTAATTTTATACTTATTATTATTTTAGCTGCTTGGGTAGGAGTGTGCGAAATACGCATTAATAAACTTGAAAAAAGGATAAAAGATGAATAATTTAGTTGTTATAAATGGACAAAATGTAGAGTTGGAAGTGCAAGGAGCCGACCAAGTTACTTGCACTTCTTTAAGTGTGGCTGAAGTATTTAATAAAAACCACAAGAATATTATACGCAAAATAAATGAATTTCCAAAGGATAATTTTACTAAGCTCAATTTTGAGCCGAGTAAATATACTGATAGCACGGGTAGAGTTTTACCTTGCTACAAAATCACTCGAGATGGTTTTTCTTTACTTGTTATGGGTTTTACAGGCGAAAAAGCTTACAAATGGAAAATCGAGTTTATCAAAGCTTTTAATGAAATGGAAAAATGCTTAAAAAACTTAGAGCAAGAAAACATGCAAAAACTAGCTTTTAGACAAAGCTTAGGTTATAAATCTCAACTAGTACAGCAGAAGAAAAAGTATGAAAATGAGATTAAAGCTTTAAAATGCGATTTAGAGCATAAAAACGAGTTAAGCTTTAAAAGAAAGCTTAGCAATGAAGAGTTTTTGGAACTTAGAAAATTTCTAGCTAGAGATTATGAAGCTGTTATTATAAACAAAAATGGTTTTTCCTTGTTTGCCCAAACTATATCAAGAAATTTTTATCAACTAGACAAAGAAAATGATTTTTTAATTTACAAACAAGTTTGTTCTAAGTTAAAAGAAAAATTACAATACTATCAAAACTATGATTATTACCAAAAAGTTTATATAAACAATCCATATTTTAGATAATTTTATAGTCTAAAATACCAAATACGCATTCTAACGCCTCAAAGTTTTTTTAAAATACTTAAAAAAACGAGGCTTTGAATGCTAGATAAAATAAAATCATTTTTTAAAACACAAAAAAGAAATCAAGATTATCATACCTTAGAGTTCCTTTCAGGAGAAAAGGTAAATTCTGATGAGCTTTCTGCTGTAATTGCAGCTATATCAAACATAAGCGAAACTATAGCTTCTTTGCCATTAAATCTATACAAAAAAGAAAAAAATGGCTCTATGTTAGCCACTAATCATCCTTTGTTTGATCTTATAAAAATTGCACCAAATGAAACCATGACACCATTTACACTTATAGAAGCTTTTATGGTGCAAATGCTTATTTATGGAAATGGTTTTTTATATCCTATGCGAAAAAGAAATGGGCAAATTTGCTCCATAGAACTTATAGAAAACAAAGATATTTCATTGTTTAAACAAAGTGGAAAATACTTTTATAGTGCATACTCTAGCAATGGCAGTGTTGTTTTAAGCTATGATGAAATAGTCAATGTTCCATACCACACAAAAGATGGTGTCAATGGAATAGCACCTTTAAGAAAAAGTAAAACCACAGCAAAGTTAGATACAGCCATAGAGCAACATGGACTTAGCTTTTTTCAAAATGGTGCTTTTACAAGCGGTGTTATTACTGTTCCAAATGAGCTTAGTGATCAAGCATATGATAGATTGAAAAAATCATTTAAAGAAAACTATAGTCAAAAGAAAGCTTATAACATATCCATTTTAGAAAGTGGCTCTACATTTACTCAAACTACAAGCGCAAATAAAGATAGTCAATTTATAGAAAGCAAACAATTTCAGATTATAGAAATTGCAAGATTATTTAACATACCCCCGCATAAGCTAGGAGATCTTTCTAGAGCAACATTTTCTAACATAGAACAACAAGAAACAAACTACATGGTTCAAACAATCACGCCTCTTACTACAAAAATAGAACAAGCATTTAATCGCTTTTTGCTTACTAAAAGCGAATGGGGAAAATATTATTTTAAATTTAATATCAATGCTATTTTAAGAGCTGATAGTGCTTCAAGATGGGAAAGCTATACAAAAGCTTTAAACAATGGAGTTATGAGTATTAATGAGGTTAGGGCGTTAGAGGAGATGAACCCAATTAGCAATGGAAATGAACATCTTATAGCATTAAATTTAGGAAAGTTAAATGCACTAAAGGATGAGGTTTGGGAGAAATAGAAGTAGAAGGTCTTGTAGAATTAATGAAAGATTTAAACACACTGAGTAATTCATCATTATCAAAAGCTGCTAGAAAAGGCGCTATGAGTGTAAGCAAGGAAATAGCTAAGGTTTATAAAAAAACAGCACCTAAAGAAAGTGGTCTTTTAAGATCAAGTGTTAGGGCTGTTACAAGTAGAAATTTAGAAAAAGGTGTTTATAGGGCAGCTGCTGTTGTATTTAAAAAGAAAAAAGTAAGCCAAAAAAGATATGAAAAACTAAAAGGTTTTAAAAAATGGACTTTAGAGAAAAAGAATGAAAAGAAAAATAAAATAGAGTATTTTTCTAGTGCTTATTATGCACATTTTTTAGAGCATGGATTTTGGCATAGAGGAGGAAAAAACAAAAAAGGTAAAACAAGTTTTGTAAAAGGATATAAAACTATGGAAAATGCTACAAAAAAAATAGAACCAAAGGCAGATATTTTAGTTCAAAACGAATTAGAAAAAGAATTAAAAAAATTAGGGTTTTAAATGAAAATGTACAAAGAATTTTTAGTCCGCTTTCTACAAAATTTAGAAAATGAATTAAAACTAGATATTTATCCTATAAAAGCAACTATAGAAAGTAAAGAAAATTTTATAGTTTATGAAATAAGCAATGAAGAAATAGTTTTAAGTATTGATAATAAATTATTAGTAAAAGAAATAGAAATATCCCTTACCATATATAGCAAAAAGTATCAAAAGTTAAGAAATATAAAAGAAGATTTGGAAAATTTATTGTTTAGTATAGATAAAAAGCCAACAGATATACTCATAGCCGGAGAAGATGAAGAAAATGGTTTTTTTCAAAGTAATATGTTTTTAACTTTTAAATTTTAATACGCTTTCTAACGCCTCAAAGTTTTCTTAAAATCTATTTGTATTTTATTGCAAGGAGAACCAATGCCAAAAGAAAAAATAATTTCAGAAGCACCAGATGTTCAAGGTCTTAGAGTATTAGTTTTATCTCGTGCTATGGAAACAGCCGGATCTACACCAGTACAAGCAGGTTTTTTAACTAGCATTTCAGGACTTAAAGGAGGAAGTAGGGAAAGTCAAAAATTAAGCCCAATTAATGACAGAGATTATGAAGAAATAAATGCAGTAGGTAAAAAAACAAGTGCCACTGTGAATATGTCTTTGCTTTATAAATTTGTAAAAGATGGAAAAACGCAAGATTTTGAAGGTGTAAATTATCTTGAAAAGGCTTTTGAAGAAAATGAAGAAGTTTTTATTATTGTTGAGGTTAATGATGAAAGAAAAACAACTTTAAAAATCAAAATGAAAATAACGGGTTTTGAAGTTACCAGCGAAGCTAATAATAAATTTAGCGCAAATATTACAGCAGAAAAAATAGGAGAAGCAAAAGACATCACTCCTTTTAGATTTGAAGAAGGAGATAATATAGAGCATACTAGCGATGCGTTAAATGTAGGTGATGTTTATGCGGATAAAAAATCAAAAACGATCTATTACTATCCAAATCCAAGCACACTAAAAACGCCACAAACTAATGATGAAAGACTTGTATATATCTTTGATAGCGTTAGAGGTGTGTGTCCATATGCTAATAAGCAGATTTTTAATGAAAGTAAAGAATTTATAGATAGTGAGCAAGAACATGAGGATAAATGGGTAAAAGAAGATGATGAAAACATCATTCATGAAATCAAAAATGAGCCAACTCAAGGTCAAACTTATGAAGAATTAAAAGGCAAGACAATTTATTTTTATCCAAATCCTTTATCTCTTACATATCCAGCAAATAAAGATATAAGAAAAAAATACACATGCGATGGAAGCAGTGGTGTGGCTTCATCTGCCACTGAAGAAGAATTCAACATTAACAAATTTACACAAAAAGGAAGAAAAAAATGAATTTAAAAGATTTTTTACAAAACAATTCTCTTAAAACAAAGGAAATTAATATTGATGGCATTGATGAAAAAATAACCATAAAACAACTTTCTATGTTAGAGCAATATGAGCTTATGAAAAATCATAAAATAGAGTTTAAAAAAGATAGTAAAGAAGGTGATGATATTAATGAAATCAATATAGAAGCTATAAGCAACAACTCTAATTTTAGAACCGAAGTTGTCTTAAAAGGACTTGTAGAACCAAGATTAAGTAAAAAAGAAATTACACAGCTTAATCAAGCCGCACTTGCTGTTATTTCTAAAATAGCTGATGAAATTTTAACCTTTAGTGTAGAAGTCCCAAAGCAAGAGAGCAAGGGCGATTAAAATATCGCCTAGCCCTTGCATTAGGAAAAACAATAGGCGAACTAGAGCAAAGCATTACCCAAGCAGAATTTAATGAGTGGATGGAGTTTTTGTCTAATGAGCCTTTAGCTTGTGATAGAAATGAAATACAAATCAGCATTTTGCTTAGTATGATTGCATCTTTTATGGGAGTTAAAAACAAATGTGAAGATTTTTTACTAAGTGAGCATTTGAAGCCATCAATTAAGCAAAGTGCTAATACAAATCAAAATATAGATTTAAAAAAATTAGGTTTAGATTTTTTAGAACTTTTAGGATAATAAACTATGATCAATCTCCACGATAAATTCTTTTTCATTTGGGTTTTCTTGCAAAATTTGACAAAACTGAACTTTTATATCGTGATTAAAAAGATTGTTTTTTATACCAAATTGCATAGCTTTTGCACTAAGCAGAGCTTTTTGTGGTTTGTTTTCTTTAAGAAAAATATCAACAGCTTTAGTAAAGCTAGCAAGTTCTTCATCAATAATCTTTTCTTGAAATTCTTTTTTACTCTTAGTTTTAGCCATAAAAAACACCACAAGCAAAAACAGCAAAGTTATAAAAGTAAGTGGCTCATAAGAGTAAAAAAACATTCTAATACCTTTTTTTGTTTTCATTCTAGCTAAATTATATATAAAAGGAAATTAAAGTGGCAAAAAATGTAAAAGTTGGTATAAGTGTTGATACAAATAAAGGAGTGGTTAGTGTTAATAAGTTAAACCAAAGCTTTGTTAATCTAAATCAAAAAACAAAAGATACCAAAGAAAGCTTTTTGGGTCTATCTAAAGCGATACTAGATATGAATGCACATTTTGTACAAAGCTATCATGGTTATAAAGCTATGTTTGATAGCGTGAGTAATTATGCCAAATCTTTTATAGAATTAAATGCTCAATATGAAAAAACAAAGAAGAATATAGCTTCCTTAATAGCTGTAAATTCATCCAATGTTACATCTTTTGGTAAGACACTAAATATACAAGAAAAATATCAATTGTCATTAAAACAAAGTGCTAAAACACTAGAGCAGTTTAATAATTTATCTGCTAAGTCAGGATATGCTGTATCAGATTTAGCGGATATTTTTTCTAGTTTTTATGCAGGTGCTTCAAAAAATATGAATTTTGATGAAAGTATAAAATCTTTTGAAAATTTAATGCAAACTCTTAAAATATCAGGTCTTGGAGTAGAACAGCTGAAAATGACAATAGATGGTCTTGGAGATGGAGCTGTATTATCAAGTTCTGATCTTGGTAGGTTTTTAAAACAAATCGGACTTACTAACGAAGCTATTAAAGAAGCTAATGCAAGTGGTAATCTATATAATTTAATTATTCAAAAAACAAGTGAAAATGTTAAGGTTGCTCAGCTAGCTCTTGGAGGATATGAGGATAATGTTAGACTTCTAAAGTCAAATATAGATAAATTAAAAAGAGAGTTGAGTAAGCCTATATTTGAAAGTGTAAATGAAAGCTTGTTAAAGCTAAATATTTACATGGAAGAAAATAAAGATAGTATTTCTAGTTTTATTAAAACTTTTCAGAGTTTAACACCTATACTTATTAATGTTTCTTTGGCTTTTGCTAGCTTAAAGGCATACTCTAAAATAGCTCCGATTTTATCTAAAGGATTTTTAGAACTAAAAGCTTCGATACTAGATACTAAAAATGCTTTATATCTACAAAGAGTTGGGTTGCTTTCTAATACTCAAAGTATAAATGAAATAAATAAAAGAACTATTGTTTTATCTAGGGGATTTAAAGCGTTATCAAATGTTGCCAAGAATGCTATACCTTTAGTTTTAATAGAAAGGTTGTTTGCTATAGAAGATGCTTTAGATAAAGCGTATGAGAAAACAGAAAAGTTAAATTCTTCTTTTAAAAGAAAAATTGAAATTTTAGATATAGAAGATTTGAAAAAACAAAAAGAGCAATTAGAAAAAGAGTTGGAAAGTATATCAGATATTGGAAGCTTTCAAAACACAATAGGAAATTTTTTAAAAGAATATTCATTTGAAATCATAGGAGATGATTATAAAAAAGCAATCTCTTATCTACAAAAAATAGATTTTTCTTTTATGGGGGCTATTAGAGAACAAAGTGTTGAAGATGCAAGAGAGATAGCAAATATTGCTCAAAAAATAGCATTTTTAGATGATAAAATTAAGCAAAATGCAAAAGAGGAGATAAAACTAAAGAGTGTTGAAAAGCTCAATAAGGAGTTAAAGGATGCAGTTGAATTAATAACAAAAATTCAAATTCCAAAAATAGAAAGCCAAGAGTTAGAAAAAACAAACAAAGCTTTAGATGATTTAAATAAAAAATTATTAGAACTTGTCAGTATTAATAATTGGGAGCAAAATAATGCTTTAGTAGAGCAGGTAAACATTATATCTAATGCATTAGCTCATGCTGTTAAAGCTGATGAGGTTAAAAGAATACTAGATCAAGAAGAAAAAGCAAAACTTGCTCAAGAAAAGCATACTCAAATCATAAAAGAGCAAAATCAAGCACTCAAAGAACTTTCACAAATCACTATGAGTGAGTATGAAAAAAGCTTGGAATCTATCAATGAAAAATTAAAACATTTCAAAGAAATAGGTTTTGATAGTAAAACTATACAAAAAGCTAAAGAAGAAATGATTGTAGATCTTGATTTAAAAGAGAGTGAAAAAGAATTTCAATCCTATAAGAGTTTAATGCTTGAATTTTATGAAAGTGTTGGTAAAAAACAAGAAGCTTGGGCTTTGAAAGAAATAGAATTAAGAGAGAAATTTGTAGATATTTTAGATAAAGAAGATCTCCAAAAACTTATAAAGACGCAAAAAGAAGCTTTTCTAAATGTAGAAAAAAATGCATCAAAAACATTTAAAAATGTAGAAAATGATTATCTTAAGATGATAGCAAATATGCAAAGAACCATAGAAAGTCGTTTTTTTGATTTTATAGAAGGAAAAATAAAAAATTTAAAAGAATTATTCATAGGTTTAGGCAAATCTTTAGCTATGGATATGCTATCACCTGCTATTAGTTCTATTAGCGGATCAATATCAGGCATTTTTACAAATTCATTAATGGGTGCGAACAATTCTTATCAAAATATTAGTTTAATTTCTCAAGATTTAGGTTTAAAAAAAGATAATAATGGAAATTTTACCGGTGTTATAGATGGTAAAGAAGTTATTATATCTTCTAATGGAGAGGTTAAAAAAGGACAAGATGTGTTAAATGGTGTATCTAATGTGCTAAGTGGATTTAATGCATTAGAAGGTATTTTAAGTGGCTCTACATTTGAAAAAATACAAAGTTTTAGCAGTTTTAATTTTAGCAGTATTGGTGATAGTTTTACTTCTGTGTTTCAAAATTTTTCTAATTTAATAAAAAATATAGGAACACTAGGAAGCAATATTTTAAGTTTAGGAAGTGCATATCTTGGTAGTTTTTTTGGAGGGACTGCTTTAACTTCTTTTAGTTCTGGTGCTTTATGGAGTTCTTTAGGTATTGGTGGTATAAATGGAGCTTTAGCCGGTGGTATTGGTTCTACTTTGGGTTTTGTTGGTGGTTTAGCTACTAATGCATTAAGTGGTGGTCTTTTGGGTTATGGTATAGAAAAGCTTGGAGATATGTTATTTAAAGCTGATACTCATGCTGGAAGTGGTGGTGCTATAGGAGGAGTTTTGGGTTCTTTAATAGCACCTGGTATAGGTACTTTGGTAGGTGGTCTTTTAGGTAGTGTTATAGGTGGAATTTTTGGAAAAACTAAAGCTACCGGAAGTGGTCTAAGACTTTGGCAAGATATAAATTTTAAAGATCATTTTTCACAAGGAAATTTGCAAAGCTATATTGATTATCAAAAGAAAGGGTGGTTTAGTAAAAAAAGTTGGACTGAATATCAAAATATAAATGATAGAAAGATAAAAGAACTTAATCTATTTTTGGATAATCAATATGCATTATTAGAAAGGTTAGGGGCAAATTTAGACAAATACGAAATAAACGCAGGGAAATATAGTGGCAATTCTCTTATAGATACAGCCGTTCCAAATGCTTTATTAAAAAGTTTTTTAAATACTGATGATAATGAATTAATTAACGAACAAATCAAAGCCATACAGCAAGCTGCTAAAGAAGCAAATATATCTTATGCACAGCAACTTTCTAAGCAATTTGGTCAGTTTATGAGTATGCAAAGTAATATTTTAAGTCAAATATATAAAAATGATCCTGTGAAGGTGGCAAAAATTACTCTAGATGATACCATGTATGCACTAAAAACTGCCATTAGAAATGTAAGTGGTGGTTTTGATATCTTAGGGTTAAAAGAAGATGAATTTAAAAATATTTCACAAATTTCACTAGATAAACTTAATGAGGCTTATAATGAAAGCTTAAGAAATGATTTCTCAACTGAAAATGTAGAAGCTTGGGAGCAATTATTACAAGCTTTAGCAAGTGCAAATGAGCAAGTAAATAACATCTTGCAAACCATTATTAATAAAACAAGTGAATTAATGCAGATAAATCAAAGTTTTGCAGGTGTTAATGGATTGGATACTAGTGTTTTTAAAGTTAATGATTTGCTTAATCAGTATGCTACTATAATGGGTGGATTAAAAGATGATCTAAGTAAAGAAGAACAAGATATTTTTAAAGATATTTTTAAAGATATTTTTAGTGCTAATGATAAGTTGTTAGAGCTTGGATATGAAGGAATAAATGATTTTTTAAGCACTGGTAATACTGAACTTAGAAAACAATTAATAGCCATTATCACTTCCTTTGAACAAATAATGAAAGAGCAAGGTGGTTTAGTTTTTTCATCAGAGCATTTGAATGAGTTAGCTAAGGTTGATGAGCTTATAAAAGCATATGAAGATGAGAATTCAAAAGAATATGCCAAAATTAAAATTAATGAAAACAATAAACTTTTAGAAAATTTAAACAATCAAAAAAATATTTTATCATCTCTTGCTAGCTTTAGTGATAATTTGATTAAGCAAACTATTCAAACACCTCAAATGATAAGTAAAAACTATGAAAAATTACTAAAAAAAGCTAGCGATGATTTTAAAAATAATAATTTTAATTCATCTTCCTTTGAAGAACTAAAGCAGGCAGCAAGTGCCAAAGCAAATGACTTAAGAAATTCATCATCTTATGAAGAATATCAATTTCAAATGTTAAAAATGGCTAATGATATGAAGGATTTAGGAGGTGAAGCTGATTTAAATACAATACAAGATGAGATTGCCAAAATCACATTAGAAAATGAAAAATTAAATGAAAAACTTCAAGAAACTATAAAAGATACATCTTCTATGACTTTAGAAGAATTAAAAAAATATAGAGAAACTCTTTTAGAGCAAAGCCAAAAAGAAGTTCAGGAAATGATTAAGTATCTTGGAAAAGATTCACCTATAGCAAAATACTTAGAAGGTATGATTAAAGAATTAAAAAATGGTAGTACTTTAAGTGTGGCTGCTATAGAAAATTTAAAATATGCTTTGCTTGCGTATCAAAACAATTCTAATAAAGTAGATAGTGAATTAAATCAAGAAATAAAAAACCCTAATAAAAAAGCGCTCGCTTTTGCAGATGGTGGAATAATAACACAAAAAACAAATGCTATTATAGGAGAAAATGGATATCCTGAGGCAGTTATTCCGTTAAAAGATGGTAAGGGATTAAAGGTTGATGTTTCTAATATATTTGAAAGATTAGAAACAGCTCTTTCTAAAGGTATAGATAATGGCTTTAAGCAATTAAATTCTAAATTTGATGGATTAATTACAAAAGTAGACAATGTAGATAAAGGCATTAAAAGACTTTGTATGGATATGTCAATTCTTACAAAACAAACAAGAGAAATTGTAGAAAGGATTGAGAAATGATTATAGTAAGACCTTTGGAGTTTATCATAGAGCAAAATACCATAAGCAAAGATAATACAGCTATTTGGGATAAAGATAAAACATATAAGATCAACGATGAGGTTTCTTTTAAGGGATATATTTATAAAAGTGCTAGCGATGAAGACAAACATGAAGAACCAGATGTTTATTTCGATAAATGGGTAAAAATGCGTCCTACAAATGAAAATGCATGTTTTGATGATGAGGTAAATACGCAAAGTAAAGACAATAAAACTTGGAGTGTTATTATAGATGTTAAAGAAAGTTTTGATGCCTTAGCTGTATTAAATGCCAATTTATCCAAGATTAAAATACAAACATTGGATAAAAGGGTTATTTATGAAAAATCACTATTTTACAGAAAATCTCGCACATGGTGGGAATATTTTTTTGGTAGATTTAAAATCAACAAAGATGATTTTATATTTTTTAAATATCCCATTAATTCTAAAATAAAAATAACATTCTATGCTCTAAATGATATTGCTAATGTTGGACATATACTTTTGGGTAAAAAAGAAAAATTAGGTATTACTATACACCCTGCTAATCTTACTTATCTTAATTATTCTAAAACAAACACAAATGAATGGGGACATACTACTGTAGTAGATGGTAAAAAAGCGAAATTTTTAGAATTTATAGTTGCCTTAGAAAAAGCTTATTTTGATTACTATGATGATTTAATTGAAAGCATTTATAATAAAAAGACACTATTTATTGCAGATGAAAGTGAAAATGGGTTTAAAAAACTGACCACTTTTGGTATTTTAAAAGATTATTCAGCTCCTATTGAAGACTATGACTTTTTACAAATTAAATTAAATATACAAGGTTTGATATAAAATTTTTATATCAAGCTAACACGCATTTAAACGCCTCAAAAAATTTATAAAATCTATACAAAACATATTTTAAGGAAAAATATGAACTTTGTTAGATCAGATACTGCAAAAATAAGAAATATAGACAGTGATAATAATATATTAAGTTTTGTCATGATTTCAAATTCTAATGCTTGTAAGCGTTGGGATTGGGATATGGGTGAATACCTTGAGGAATTAGATATCTCAGGTGCAAGATATAACGAATTAAGAACGCTTTTTACAGACCATAATCCGAGCGTAGATAATGCTATAGCAAAAATTGAGAATATAAGAGTTGAAAATAACGAATTAGTTTGTGACTGTATTTTTGCAAAAGATGAGAGAAGTCAAAATATTTTTAAAAAATACAAAGATGGAATTTTAAGTGATGTATCTATCGGATATAAAATCTTAAAACAAACTATAGATAAAGACAGCAATCCCAAGAAAGTACTTGTAAATGAGTTTGAAATTTTTGAACTTAGTGCTGTTTGGAAAGGTGCAGATAAAAATGCAAAAAAACGCTTTTTTGATGAGCAAACACAAAAAGAAGCTAAAGCTTTAGCTCAAGCAAGAGAACGCGAGTTAGAGCTTATGATTAAAACACTTTAAAGGAGAGATAATGCAAAAAATAAGAGAAGAAATAGGTGCTTTACATAAGCAGATGTTAGAGCTTTCTAATAAAGCAAAAAATGAAAAAAGAGCATTTAGCACAGATGAAGAACAAAAATATAATGAAATGCTTAAAGATTTTGAAAGCAAACGCAGCGAGCTTTTAAGACTTGAAGAAGAGCAAAAAAGAGAAAAATTTTTAAATGAAGTTACAAGTATAAGATTAGAACAAAATCCACATCCACAAAAAGAAGAAGAAAGAGACTCTATGAGATCTTTTGTTAAATACTTAAGAAGTGGAGTTATAGACACATCCTTGCAAAGAGATGCATTAAACGAAGCTTCAGGTGATAAAGGCGGTGTTTTAGTTCCTACAACATTACAATCAAAAATTAGATCAAAATTGACAGATCTTAGTGTAATTAGGAAAATAGCTACTGTGCAAAAATCATCCACAAATCAAGATATACCTATACTTGAAGATATAAGTGGTTTTGGTTGGATTGATGAAATGGCTAGTTTTAATGAGGCAAGTGCTTCTTTTTCAAAATTAACTATTGGAGCATACAAATTGGGAGGTATTATTAAAATTAGTGAAGAATTACTAAATGATAATATCTCAAATTTAGAAAGTTTTTTAATTAGAAAGAGTGCTGAAAAAATTGCACAAGCAGAGGAAGAAGCATTTATAAAAGGCGATGGAAATAAAAAACCAACAGGTATTGTAAATACAAAAACAAAATATGAATTAGCAAGTAATAGTGGCATTACAAGCAATGATGTAATTGATGCATTTTTTACATTAAAAAGTGCATATAGATCTAATGCATGCTGGCTTGTTGGGGATGATTTTATGAAAGCTCTTTATAAATTAGTCGATGGAGATGGTAGACCTTTATGGATGCCAGCGCTTAGTTCTGGTGGATATGACACTATTTTAGGTAAAAAAGTAATATATTGTTCTTCATTAGATGGTTTTGGTGCTAATAAAATTCCTGCTATCTTCGGTGATTTTAGTTTTTATGAAATTTGGGATAGAGAAACTATGAGTTTTACGAGATTAAATGAATTGTATGCTCAAAATGATTTAGTTGGAATTAAAGTTAGATCAAGACTTGATGCTAAATTAATCACAGATGAAGCAGTTTGTAAAATAGTAACTCCTTCTTAAAGTCTAAGTCATGAAAAAAGTTGAATTTTTATTTTGTTTAAGTGGTGATGTTTTTTATAGAAAAGGTGATGTGGTAGAGCTTAATGATAAAGAAGCTCTACGACTTCAAAAGAGAAATATTGTAAAGATACTTATAGAGCAAGAGCAAGTAGATGAACAAGTAGATGAACAAGTAGATGAACAAGTAGATGAACAAGTAGATGAACAAGTAGATGAACAAGTAGATGAACAAGTAGATGAACAAGTAGATGAACAAGTAGATGAACAAGTAGATGAAGCTCAGCAAAAACAAAAAGGTAAGGGCAAAAAATGATTATTAAAGAATTAAATGCACCTGAAAAAACTCTTATAAACATAAAAGAATTAAGAGAATTTCTAAGAATAGATAGTGAAGTTTTTGATGAAAGCATAAAGCAGTCTTTAAAAGCTGCCATAACAGAATTTGAAAACAGAACTAATCGCATATTGGTTGAGAATAATTATGAAATATCTTTTTTCAATGAAAGAGTTGTGTTAGCCCCATTTAATTCTTTAGAGAATGCACAATTCAAAGCAGAATTTAAAACAAATTCCAATGTTTTGTATTGTGAAGGTAGTGGAAGAATGATTGTTAATTTAGGTTATGAAGAGCTTCCAGAAGATATAAAACTTTGGCTTAAAAACTATTGTTTGCACGCTTTTGAAAACACAAGTTTTCCTAATATAAGTAAAGCTCTTATCAATAGATATAAAATATCCTTCTTCTAAGGTTTTTAAATGAAAGCAAAAGAACTTAGACATCGTTTAAAAATATATAAAAAAATGCAAAGTAAAAATGAATTTCAAGAGCTAGATTATGATGAGGTAGTTTTTATAAAAGAAATATTTGCAAGTTGTAAAAATTTAATCGTTGAAAATAAAGAACAAGGCAACATAACAAACAAAACTTCTTTTTGCGAGTTCGAAGTTAGATTTTTAGAGCTTGACATGTCTTATCTGATCGAGTTTGAAGGTGATAGATATGAAATTTTAAGCATACAAGATGAGGGTATGAGTAAAAGATTTTTAAAAATAAAAGCGAGAAAAATAGATGATTACAACTAAAATCAGTCAATTACCATCACCACCAGATTTAGAAAATCCTATAGATTTCGATAAGCAAGCAGATGCCTTTGTAAGATCTTTAAACCCTTTTGGAAAAGAATTAAATAGCTTGTCAAAAGAAATTAATGAGCTTAGTGAATTTATTTCTCAAAAATCAGATGAATTGGTGTCTTTTATAAACTTAAAACTAGAAGAGATTGATTTAGAGGCAAATGAAGAAAAATTAAAACTCTTAAAATATGCAAAAGAATTAGAGCAAGCCTTATTTTTACATACACAAAATAAAACAGAAGAATTGCTAAGTTTGATAGATGAAAAGGGTTTTGAAATTATAGAAAGAATAAATGATAATTACTTAGGGGCTGATTACACTGCTTTAAGTCAATCTTTAGCTCATAATATTTCTATTGAGCGTTTTTTATGGGAAAGCAATATGATAAAGCTTAGCCAAAAAGAAATACCTAACAATGAGCAATTAATCATTGAAGTTTTAAACAACAAAGAAGATACTAAACATACTATAAAAATTTTAAAAGACTTATTAGATCTGCTTAATATGCAAAATGAAATAAATCAAATTTTTAAAGGAGAAGAATAATGAATCAAAAGCCTACACCTCTTATGCTTTATACAATTTTAGAACAAGCAAGTAAAGATATCATAGCTATAAGAGAATACTTGTACAATAGCAAAGAAAAAATAGATGAACATATATTAGAACATATTGATAAATTTGAAGAAAAGGTAAAAGAAGCTATAGCTTCTTATGAAGCTTTAAGCAAAGAAAAGCTTGAAATTCTTGAAGAACTTTATAAGCAAGTGGTTTATCCTTTTGATTTTGCAAGTAGTGATAATGAGCCGGTTAATCCTAAATTAAACCAAGTATGGTTTAAAAAATCAACAGCACAAATATTGCAATTTTTACAAAATCCGACAATAAACTTTATTCAAAAAACACCACCAAGTCAAAAAAAAGAAGGAAGTGTTTGGTTTAAACCTCTTGATGATGAAAACATTATGCAAGGGGAGATTTATGTTTGTGAGAAAGTTTTAGATAATAAAGCTTGGGTTAATCCTGCTTTGCCAAAAGAATTAAAACCTGCTTTTATCAGCGAAGAAGAACCAAGTGAGGCTAATTTAGGTGATATTTGGAAAAAGCAAAGCACCGGAGAATATTTTGTATATGTACAAACTAGTAGCGGTAAAACTTGGACAAGTCCTGAAAATCCAAGTGTTTATATTCCAACTCACACCAGCGAAGAAGAACCAAGTGAGGCTAATTTAGGTGATATTTGGAAAAAGCAAAGCACCGGAGAGTATTTTATACATATAAGAACAACAGATGATAATGCTTGGATTTTAAAGCATGATTTAAAGATAGAGCCATATATTTGGGTTGATCAAAAAGATGAAAATATTAAATATATACTTTCTTTGCTTGGTGATTTGCAAAATAAAGATGATGTTCAAGAAAAACATGAGAATGAAGTATTAGAAAAAGAACAAGAATTAAATAGTAAAAAAGATGAATTAGAAAATATAAAAAATCAAATTCAAGAAGAGCTTAACAAAGTTCCACCTGGCGATGTATCTTCTTTAGAAGAAGAAAAAGCAAGACTTGAAGAAGAGATTAATCAAATTCAAAAAGATTTAGATGAAAAAAAAAGAGGAATTGGAGGCTATATTAGAAGAAAAAAGACTTGTAAATAAAAAAATGTTAGATGAGGCTTTGAAAACAAAAGTTTCTATAGAAGGAAACAAGACAATAAACGGAAATATAACTTTAAGTGGTGCTTTAACGGCAAATGGAACTACTAATTTAAATGGAAATACTACTTTTAAGCTTATTCCAAATTGTGCAGTTAATCCAACAGCTGATAATCATTTAGCTAGAAAGTGGTATGTAGATTATGGTGGTGGTATTAAAAATTTAGGAACAGTAGGTTCAACAAACATAGACTTAAGACAAGCTCAACATTTTATTTTAACAGCAAATGCAAATACAGAGTTGGGTATAGCTAATTGGGGTGGGGCAGGTAAAAGTGGAACCATAACCATAAATAATTGTCAAAACATAAAATCTTTTAAAGCACCATTTAAATTTAGAATAGCACAAAGTGGTTTTAGTGGAACTGAGACCTTTGCTTATTTTTGCATAGCAGCAAATAACATCAGATTAGTAAGGTCTTAATATGAATACTCTAATGCTTGCAAATTCAATATTTCAAGTTAATTTACCTCCAGAACTTGGCGGAGGCGTGGCTAATTATAATTATATGTTTAGTTTAAATAATCTAGTAAGACCTAATGAATATGTTGTGCCTGCTAATTTAGCAAATAAAGAAGTTTTAGTTGTAGGAGAAGTTTGGACTGCAAACAACATGAATAATAAAACTTCAGCAAATTCTATTGATATAACTTGGAATAATTATGCTAATTCGCATCGTTTTTATGGTCCATCAAGATCATACACAGCTAATAAAAAAATACCAGTGAAAGCAAAAATAAAATTTGGAGCTATAAACTCAAATAAAATTAGATTTTCTTCATATCAAACAGGTAGTCACAACGCACAAGCAGGGTGGAATACTAGCGATTGTATTTTGCAATGTCGTGGAAACTTGACATTTTATTATAACTAAGGAGGAAAGATGTTTTACAAGATAGATGATAAGGCTTTTTTTAATGAAGATGTGTATTTAAAAAAAGTTATTATTAAAGTAGATGAGGAAGAATTAGAAGGAGAAGATACTTATTTTTTAAGTAAATTAAATGATGATGAGCTTAAAGCTCTTGGTTTTGCTAGAGTGAGTGAGCAAGAATTGCCAAGTTTTGATGAAAAAAGCCAAGAGCTTGTTAGAAAAGAAGAATTTGATGAGCTAAGTAATATCTTTCATATAAAATACGAAGTACGCCAAAAAAGCTTAGAAGAACTAAAAACAATCAAGCTTGATGAAATAAGAGCTAAAAGAGATGAAGCTTTAGAAGGCGGACTTATTTATAATGAGCATGCTTTCCAAACAAGAGAAAAAGACAAGCTTAATATCAATGGAGCTGTAACTAATTTAATGCTTGATATGCAAAGTGGAACTAACTCAATTTCTGAAATCATTTGGATTGATGTAAATGACGAAAAAGTAACTTTTACACCACAAGATTTTTTAAAATTTGCTTCAATGGTAGCTTTTCATACCCAAGAAATTACCTTTAAAGCAAATATTTTAAAAGAAAGAATAGAACAAGCTGAATCTGAACAAGATTTAGAAGCTATTGTTTGGGAGGATTAATGTGTCGCATTTAGAAAATTCAGCCAATATAGCTTTATTTGGAGGTTCTTTTATCTTAGCTTTTTTCTTTCAGTTTTTAGCATATACTGGTATTAAAGAAGCTCAAGCTTTTACTTTGTTTATTATTTTTATATTTTCAGCAATAGTAGGTTTTTGCAGAACTTTAGCTTTAAATGAGAGTACTAAAGTTTATACCTTTTCTGATCTTTTGTCAAAGTTTTTAATGTTAGGAATACCTTTTATGTTTGCTTTGGGTGCAAAGCAAATAGATGCTTTATATTATTTTGTAGATTATAGTTTTAGCTTCTTGATTTTAGGAGAAATCCTTTCTGTAATGATTAATATTCAATGTATAAAAACAAGAAAGGCAATAGCTGAAGTAGACATTTACAATATTGCAGTTGAGAAAATAAAGAATTTTTCAAGCGGTTTTTTAAAAACAAATACTTATATAAAAGAAGAAGAAAAGGGTAGGCAAGATGATAAGAAAAACACTTAAAAGAGTTATAGTTAAACCTTTTGGT
>NZ_JAKMSF010000015.1:0-25541 GCF_025772505.1 Campylobacter sp. CNRCH_2016_3089 | reverse complement strand
AAGTTTGTTTAAATATCAATTTCACCATATCTTTTTATAGGTATTTTTAAATTTGGAAATTTTCTATCCATAGTATAAATAGCACAACATCCTTCTTTTTCTGCACAAAAATACTGCAAATAGTCTTCAAAGTCGCCATTTTTATTATTATAATAATCACAAGCTATATTTATAACGCTCATACCAAAAGGGGCTATATTAAAACTTTCTTTTAATGAAATAGTTTTTAAAAAATGAGTGAAATTACTTAAATTTTCTTTTTTAATAAGATAAGCAATAGTAGAAACCATATCTTCAGAAAAAACAATCTGAATATTGTTTGCAAGTAAATAATATATTAATTGCTTAGCTTCATTATGATAAGCTCTTTCTTGATTGAAATAATCTAAAAAAATGTTTGTATCTAAATAAACTTTTTTCATATTCTACCTTCTTCTAAATCTTTATCTAGCTTTTCTCTTTTTAGTTCTTTGGCTGATTTTGTAGGATGATATGCACCAGTAAATATCCCAGCAAATTCTTCAATAAAACTTTTAACTTGATTTGTGTGAGCATTTTCATCAAACAAAGAAGGTTCATTATCATTAATTTTATTTTGATTTAACAAATTTAAATTAGCTGTATTGTCAGCATTATTATTTTTTTCTTCAATAACAACTTCCATATTTTTTTCATTTGTTATTTCATTATATTCTTTGTTTATTTCTTTTACTTGATATTGTTCTTGATTGTTTTTTATTTTATCAAAGCCTAGATATTCTGCTTCAGTGAGAATTTCTTTTGTTGCACTAAAATTTTTAAAATCAAAATCTGTAATTACCATTCGTCTTAATCTTTTTAATTCTCTAAAACTTCCTTTACCAACAATATTTGGATTTACAAGATAAGAATAGTTATCATAAACTTTATATTTTGTTTTTAATTCATCTGTATCGATAGGAAGCAAAACTCTTTTATTAATTAATCCATTAATTCCCCTTGAAATAGTAGATTTGCTTAATGAAGTTCTACCCATTATAGTTTTTCTAATATTTGAATTAATAGCAATAATATTCCCATAATCCATTTTAGTAATAACACCAAACAAAACGCTTTTTTCTGAAGGGTCAAGTTCAGTATTGACAAAATCTAAATTTTCTACAAAAAATTGAATAAAATCATCTTGCTTTTCAAATTTTTGAACTTTAAAATTTTCACTTTCTATTATTTCACCAGTTACACAATCAATTTTTTCTTTTTTTAAATTTAATAAACTTTTTTTTGTTTTATTTTCTGATAAATCAACAATGTTATTCACATAAGTTCCTTGTAATTTTTCTAACATTATAACATAAAAATTTAAAATGTTTCATTTTTTTGAAACATTTTAAATAAAATGTTTCATTTTTATCCCATTTTTTTGAAACTTTACTAATTTGTTTCAAATTTGACACCATTTGTTTCAAATTTGACACCATTTGTTTCAAATTTGAAACAAGTAAAAATACTAATAAAACACTATATTACAGATATTAGCAACACTTTTTATGTAAGCCTTCTCTTATTATTATTATATGAATAGTCAAAAAATATGTTCATCAAAAATTTGAAGAGACTAAGCGTCTCTTACTCTTCTTACCACAAATAGGGCGGGGTCAAGTTCGTTTGTCGCTCTAGGCGACTGCACACCCCGCACCCATTATTAATGCAAAATATAAGCACCTTAACAGGTGCAATTTTGCTTCTATACACCAAAAAAAGTTTATTTGAAAACTTTACTTTTCAAATAAAGCTTATTAGCTTTAAACATCGATGAAATAGTGTTTTGATAAATAAAAATATTTCTTTTTAAGTTTAGAGTATTTTTCTTTGAAACTTAAAATAATGATATAATAGTATTTTGATTATTTAAGTTTTTTATTTTCTTAAATATAATTGATTGATTTTTTAAATAAGGTTTTTTATTATGGTTGATAAAGAAACAATGTTAAATAAACATAACGAATATATTAAGTATTTTGATAAATGTGAAGAGATTAAAATTAAAAACAATGAATTACAAAATAAAGTTGTTATGACAATTTCTACAGCTTTATTTGGTATTATTATAACTTCTTTGGATAAAATTATACCTTTAATGTCATCTATTATTTGTTTAAAATATTTATTTATCAGTTTAATTATTTTTAATGCACTTGTAATAGTTTCTATTTTTGCTTCAATTCATTATGCAAATAAAGGTATAGATATTTCTATTAAAAATGCTGAAACATATTATTTGAATACAGGGGAAATGAAAGAAGACAAGTGTAGTAAGCTTGCAACAAAATTAAGATATTTATATATAATTTTTATTTGTATTGTTATCACTATTTTTGTTATTATTTTGACAATAATTTTATTTTCAAAGGATTATAAGATGGATAAAAATAAAAGTAAAGAATTATCATTATGTATGGAATCTCTTACAGCTCCTAAAATACCTATTTCTTTTTATGATAGTAAAATACAATCTCAAATAAATTATATAAGAACTGATAGTAATTCAAATGAAATTACTATACAGCAAGAAGATAATCAAACAAAAGATAACAACACTAAAGAAGATAATTGATTTTATAATAAATCATCTTCTTTAATATCTTTTCCAAATTTAGCGTCAAATACTTTTTTTGATTTTGTGTCAATCTTTAGTTTAATAGGTTCTTTATTTTCTAAAGCTAAAGATTGATTATTTTCCTGTGTTATTTCTTTTTTCTCTATTTTATTTTTAAAAACTTCATTGAAGTATTTATTGAATTGCGAATAAACCATTGAAATATTTTTATCTTGTTTTGCTTTTTCATAAAGTATTTTAGAAACTACATAGCCTTTATTATATTCTTGTTTTAAGTATTCTAAATTAGCAAAAAATTCTATTTTTGCAAAACCTCTTTTCATTGCAAATCCTTTATAAAATAGTATATTATAAGATATTTTAGTATATTTTAGCAAATTATAGTTTATTTTAGTAAAATAATTGAAGCTTTTGTGAAAATAGCTTATATTTTGTTATAATTGCTTGGAGTAATAAGACAGGATATGTATTTGCTATACAAATACAAAGTTTTATCGCTAAAGCTCTAAAATAGGACGCCAAAATGAAAAAAACAAAACAAGTAAATATCAGATTGACTCTTGAAGAATATAACTTTTTAGTTGAAAAAGCTCAAAATCATGGTTTAACACTTTCAAGATATATGAGAGATTTATCTATGAATTATCCAATAACATGTATTGTAGATCAAAAGGTTGCTCGTGATTTATTATTAGTTGCAGGTGATATAGGAAGGTTAGGGGGACTTTTTAAACATTGGTTGGTAAATAATGAAGAACAAAAAACATCTTTTTCTAAAACAAAATCTTATCAAGATATAGATGATATTGTAGATCAAATTTTAGATTTACAAGAATTGTTAAAACAAAAAGCCAAAGAGATTATAAAATGATAGTTAAGAAAATACCATCAAAAAAACAAAACAAATCTAGTTTTAAAAAGTTATCAGATTATATTTTAGATAAGGATAATAATCATGCAAAGGTTTTGGTAGATTATATGCTTGATAAAAATAATGAAATGGATAAAGTAGAAGCATATTTTTTTACAAATTGTTCTTTTGATAATCAAGATGATAATATTGCTGAAATAATTAATACTCAACAATTAAATACTACAACAAAACAGGATAAAACATTGCATATAGTAGTATCTTTTCAAGAAGATGAAAAACCTTCTTTGGAAGTTTTAAAAGATATTGAAGAAGAACTTGCGAAAGCTTTAGGAATGCAAGAACATCAAAGATTAAGTGTAGTTCATTCTAATACCAATAATTTGCATGTGCATATTGCGATAAATAAAATTAATCCACATACATTAAAAGTTGTAAATCCTTATAATGATGTTAAAATTTTGCAAGAAACAGCAATAAAACTCGAAAGAAAACATAATTTAAAAATTGATAACCATATATCTCAAATGGATAGAAAAAAAGAAAAATACAATATACATACTATGAATTGTAATTTTGAAACATGGGTGAAAGAAAAATTATTTAATCAAGTAGATAGTATGTTAAAAAGTGAAAAGACAACTTTTGAAGATATTAAAGAGCTTTTGTCTAAATATGATCTTGAATTTAAAGAAAGACGCAAAGGTTTTGTTATATCTTCAAAGAGTGAAAAATTATTTTGCAAAGCAAGTAGTATCCATAGAGATTTATCAAAACAATCTTTAGAAAAAAGATTTAAAATTTTGGATTTAAAACAAGAAGATAAGCAAAATATAAACCAGGAAGAAAATGCAATTAAAGAAAAATATCAAAGAGTTGATAATCAAAATTATACTTCTAAAAAAACACTATGGCAACAATATTTAAATATAGAAAATGAGAAAAAAATCCAATTAGATAAAGAATTAAGACTTTTAAAAATTCAAAGAAATGAATTTAAAACTTCAATCCCATCAATGAAATTTAATAAAAATAATTTTGCACATGTTAAAAATCAAAGAATGATTTTTAAAAATAAACAAAAAGAACTTTATCAAAAATATAAAAGAATATCTTATAGGGATTTTTTAGTTAAAGAATCATTTTTAGGAAACGAAGAAGCCATTAAAGCTTTACGAAAAACTAAAGCAAAAATAAATGAAAGTGAAAATACTTTATCATCAACTCAAGATAAGCCTAAAATTTTTGAAAATGTAGATTATATTACTAAAGAAGGTTATGCTGTGTATAAAAGTGGTTTTAATAAAGCTATAGATAAAGGACAAGTTTTAAAGGTATCTTATAAACAAGACGATAAAGAGTTTCTTTTAAATTCTTTACTTGTAGCAATTGATAGATTTGGAAATTATCTTAATATCACAGGGGATGAAAGTTTTAAAAAGAATGTTTTGGATATTGCAAATGATTTTAACTTAAATGTAAGTTTTATTGATAAAAAAATGCAAATAATCCACCAGGAAAATATTAATAATAAAAAGATTTTAAAAACAAAGAAAATATTAATTAAAATCATTAAAACACAAATGGAAATAGTTAAAGAATCTGATATTAGTCAAAATGAAAAAGATAAAGATATTAAATCTTTGGAGTATTCTTTAGAGAAAATACAAAATTCTAATCCATCTATTTTTTATAGCGAGTTAAAAAAAATAGGATTTAACAAAGAAGATATTTTAAAAATGGAAACAGAAAAAGTTGCAATGCGAGTAGATAGTTTTTTAGTTAATTCTCAAAACAAACAAGGACTTATTGCTATGAATAAAGAGATTAAAAAGACTTTAAAAGATGATGAAGAAAAGAAAAAATTTGAAAAATTTGAATATTTATTTTTAAATACAGATAAGATAACAGATGTTACTAAGGGGTTTTATGCCAATAAAAAAATTGATGTTGATGAATATATAAAGAAATTTAATATGCAAACTGATAAGATTAATAAAGAAGCAAATGCTATTAAATTATTTAGTGATAAAAATATAGAAATTATTGAAAAATATGCTGATAAGCTTCAAAAAGATTTAAAATATCAATACTTGAAAAAAGTGGAAGTCTTTACAAGTATTGATATCGATTTGAATAATTTTTAAGGCTTGAGACTATATTTCTCAACCACATCTTTTATATTGATATATTTGTCTAATATATTATCATTTTTTAGTATTTTATAAATCTTTAATAGTTTATTTTCATATTCATTTAAAAAATGTTCTTTTGTGAAACATTTTTCTAATACATATAGGCAGATTAAATTTAGTGTTTTGTAATATTCCTCTCTTTTTTTATTCAGCAAATTGTTATTTTTTTTATCTAATTGTTTTTTTTCTAAATCTAAGCGTTCTATGTAATCAACAAATTTTTTTTCCGCGTTAGAAATTTTTTCAAAAGCATCAAATTCAGTTTTTAAAATATTAATTCTATTGTTTTTGGAACTATTTCTTAATTGCAAACAAGCAATTATTAGTCCAACGACTACACCAATGGAAGCCAATCCTTGTATTAATTTGATGATAATATTAATATAATTGGTATTGTCTATTAAATATTGCATGTATTACCTTTTGTCATTCTGATTTGAATTAGTTTGATTCTGATTTGAATTAGTTTGATTCTGATTTGAATTAGTTTGATTCTGATTTGAATTAGTTTGATTCTGATTTGAATTAGTTTGCATTTTATAGGATAAATCTAAGGCTGCAAAAACTCTTTGATCATCATAACTCTCGTTGCAAATTTTTAAATTTTCAACATTATATTCTTGATTTTTCATAAAAAATACTCCTAACATAAAAATTAATATATTCTGTGATTGTAATTATACCTAATCTTTTCTAAAAATTTTAAATCTTACATATGAATTTAAACCCAAACCCATTGAACTAGCTTCTTGATTTAGTATTTTATACTCTTCCTCAGTAAAATTTACCATAAGCTTTTTATTTCTTTTGGTGCCTTTATTGTTATTATTGTCATCTGTTTCCCCGCGAGCTGAATTAACAAAATCATTTTCATTTTTTGGTGTTTTTGAACTTAATTTTTTAAATCCCATTATTATGCTCCTATTTTTTCATTTACAATTTTTAAAAATTCTTGATAAAATCCTTCAAAATCTTTTAAAGCTTTATCATTAGAATCACAAAATTCTTTTATGCTTTTACCTTCTATTACAGCTTTGCGATAAGCTTGTCTTTCATAGATTACACTTTCTAACATAATTACCTTTTCTAATCCTTTATCTTTTTTTGCTTCATTGATATAATCTTTAAGATTATTTAATTCTTTTGCTAAAAATGGATTAGGTGAAACTCTATTAACCAAAATTAATGCTAATAATTCTGAATTAAATTCAGTTACTTCTTGATATATATTTAACATATGATCTAAAACATTAACATCATATTGACTTGGGATAGTGGGTATAATGATAATATTTGATGAAAGTATAGCTTTTCTCATTTCTTTTGAGTCTCTACCACCAGTATCTACTATTATACTATCAAAAGAATTTTTCATTCTTTTTATTTCATCACCTAAACTTATTCCAGTTTTTGAAACGCTTGAAAATAAAGGTTCTAATTTTGATTGACTTCTCATATCTGAAAAAACTTCAGTTGATTTTTGTGGATCGGCATCAATTAACAAAACATTGTCACCATCTTCGGCTAATCGCGCAGATAAATTAACAGCTAATGTTGTTTTACCACTTCCACCTTTTTCATTTATAATAGAAATAACCATTTTTAATCCTTAAATATTTTTATTATAATATCATAAAAATATTAAAATAATATTATAATATATTATTTTAATATCATAATATTAGTATATAAATATTATATTGTAATGCCAATGATTAAGCCAATTAAAAGAAAAATAATTTGACCAGCAAAGAAAATCAATAGATAATTTAAGTTAATTTTTTTAGAATTGTTAGAATTGTTATCTTGTTTTATTTCTGATTTTATATTTATATTTGTGTTTATTTCATTAATTATTGCTTTTAAGTTTTCTTGAGAATTATTATTATAGTCTTTTATATCATTTATTATATTAACTTTGAAAGTTTCTAAATCAGATTTTTGTTTTAAAAATAAAGTATCTATTTGTTTTATAAAAGATTCAAATATGATTTCATTTGCACTAACAACAGCAAAGATAGGATCATTTTCATCTAAAATAATATGGTGTTTTTTGGCAATTTCATCTATCAATTCTTTTTTATTCATTTTAATCCTTTAAAATTTTTATATTATTATAATATAATATTGATATTATAATAATATCATATTGATAATATTTAATATTAAAATATTAATACGGGTGTAACTTTTTTAACTTTATTATTTATAATATTTACTACTCCAAAATAACGACTATCATAACTTTTTATATGCTCACCTTTTACAAATATTTCATTGTCTTTTAAAGTGTATTTTATAGGGTTAAATTCTAAAGGATTATTATTGCTATCAACTTTGAAGATAGTTGAGTTAGGAATAAAAATTTTATTAATAAACACGCCACTTGCATTAACTTCTACAAAATCACCTTTTGTTGCTATTACTTTTTTTAATAAAATTTCTTTCTTTTTTGGAACTTTTAAAATTACAATATCATTTTTAGTGATAATATTGTTTTCAATTTCTTTATAAATGCCAAGTGGCATAGAAAAAGTTGTATTAAAATGTATTTTGAAAAAATAGCACATTAAATATATTAGTATAAAAACTATTGCTAATATAATTGAAGATTTTGCGATGATATTTTTCATAGTATTATAATGATAATCCTTGATTTTGTTCTTTATCTAAATTTTGTCTAAAACTTTTTAAATTAGTTTTGATTAAAGTTTCAAGTTTTCCAAGCTTTAATTGTGAAGCTTCAACACAAGCTATTATCATTTTATCTTTTGGTGTTAAATTTAGATCAAGTTTATAACCAGCATTTTTTGCTAATTCATTTAAAAATATTCTTTGAGTGCGTCCATTACCTTCTCTAAAAGGATGTAAGGCATTAATTTCTCCCATAAATTTTGCTAAATCTTTTGCAAAATGATTAAGATCTTTAGAGTTTTTTAGATAATTATTTTTTGCAAGATCATCAAAAATTATTTTAGAATACTTATCTAATTCTTTTCCAGGAACAAAATTTATGATTATTCCATTTGGTGCATACTTTGCAAATTTTTCTTCTAGTCCTATTTCTATTCTATCTTTTCCTGCCCAGGTATAAACATCTTGAAAAAGTGCTTTATGTATATCTTTTAAATGTTTATAATCAAAATTGCCTTTAATTGGATTTTTGCTTAATTCCAAGGCTTTTCTATTTGTTATTATTTTTTCTTTATGAAATAATTCATTTAATGATTTTGCACCTATTTTATTAGTCTTAATTAAAAATTTATCAAACTCTGATAGATTTTCTTGAGAATCCCACATTAAGATACTCCCCATTCTTTTTTATATTCGGCGATGATTTCATCAGCTGTTGCTTCACCTTTTATGATTTTAATATTATCAATAATATCTCTTTCATTTAAAAACATATCTTCTATTGCAAAATTACCTATATTAGATCTTATAGCGTCATATTGCTCTTTAGTTAAATCATCTTTATACTTTTTAAGTATCGCAAGACTTTCTTCTAAGCTATGCACTTCAGGGTATTGTTTTTGCATTTTTACTCCTTTTAATTTAAAAATATATTATATCATATTGAAATTAATATAATATTAATTTAATAATATAATGATATTATAATTATATTATTATAATATCATATTTATTTGTTGAAAAGCCTTATCTTTAAATATTTTTAGTCTTTGTTTTGACATTAAAGAAAAATTTTTATCTTGCATAGCTTCATTAAAAGTTAAATTTTTTGAAGTTAGTTCTAATAAATCTTTTCCAAAAGTATCTTTACTAAGAGAATTTAAAGATATGATAGCTTTTATATTTTCTTTTATAGCTTCATATTCAGCTGTATTTTCAAAATCTACTCCATCTTTAATGATAGAACCATGATATTCATTAATCCAAACTACAAAAGAACATTTAAAAGCCTGTGTTAATTGTGTTAATCCTAAAATTGTATCATCTCTTGCTTGACCACCAACAATAGGAACATGCATAAAAACTTCAATTTTATTATTTGTTAAAAACTCTAAAATTTCATTTTCTTTAAGATAATCGATTAAAGGTATAAAAGTAGTTGCTCCACTATCAATAATATAATTTTTAGCCTTTTTCTCAAATGCTAATTCTACTATTTTATCAAAAGCACGAACATCAAATTTTCCTTCACCATCAATTAATTGTAAAAATTTTGCTTTAAGTGCTTTTACATTAAATAAAGTTGTATTGTTAGGATCAGTATCAATTGCTATTATACTTTCATTTTTTTCTAAAAAATATTGACATAATAAAGAACTTATAAAGCTTTTTCCTATACCACCTTTACCATTAAGTATAAAATGTATTTTTGTCATAGTTTTTCCTTTAATTTATTGTATCGCTTAGATTTTTATCTAATTTTATTTTTGCTCTTTGAGAAAAAGCAGGATCTTGAAAATATAAAATTTGTTTTCCATAAATAGGTGCTTGACCAGCGATAAATATCAACATATCACCAGGAGCAATAACTTTATCATTTTTATCTTTTTTAACAGAAGGTAATCTCATACATTCATCAGCTGTAATTAAAGGGCGTTGAACTTCTTGTATAGTTTCACTTACATTTCCAAGCATCACAGCTGTTCTTTTTCCAGAACTTGTAAGAGATTTTTTTATAATAGTTGTAATACCACTCATTTCGGATAATAGTTTTGCAGTTTCTATTTTATTTGGTGCAAAAGCAATTCTTATGTGGCAATTTGAAATTATTGTTTCTTTTTCACCATAAATAGAATAAAGTTGTTGTATATCTTGTATTGAACCATAAAATTTTATTCCATAACCAGCCATATAAGCAAGATTTTCTTCAAGAACTCCTAACTTTCCAAACATTGTTAGCTCATCAGCTAAAACTAATAATTTGTGTTTATAGTTTTTTATATTTTCACCATTTTCAAAATTTAAAGAATCATCAGTTAATGTTCTAAAAATTTGATTAATTAATAAATTAAAAAAAGGGCGTAATCTATCTTTTTGACTTGGTGGAATAATTAAATAAAGACTAACAGGAGAATCTTGATTCATTAAATCTTTAATTTTAAAGTCGCTTTTTTCTGTATTTTTTAGTAATATAGGATCAATATAAATATTTAATACCTCAGTAGCAGATCCAATCACACCGCTTAATTCAGCTGTTGCTTTATTTTTCATTGATCTTGATACGCTTTGCACTATTTCTTTTGTGTTTTGATCCATAGTTGAAATATCGCATTCAATCATCTCGTCTATTAATTCATCAATACTTTGATTTGGATCATTAATAAATTTATATATATCAGTTAAATTTGGAGTCGGTTTATTGAGTTTTTTGTTATTATGTAAAGCATAAAGTATTACAGCAGTTAAAAAATTTCCAGCTTCACTTTTAAAATAAGAAGTATTACCTTGAGAAGGATTTTTAGGTGGTGTTTCACCTTTGAAAATAAGATTGATTGCAATATTTTGAGTATCTTTTATTTCATGCAAAGTTCCTAATCTTATTTCTTCTAAAATATTAAATCTTACTCCACTTCCATCAATACAAGTAGGATCAAGTTTTAAAACTTTATTTTTAGCATATTTTTTTCTCCAACCAGCTGTTAAAGCCCAAAGTTCAGATTTAATATCAAAAATTAAAGCAGATTGATCCCATGAAAGTAAAGTCGGTATTATTAAACTAATACCTTTACCACTTCTTGTAGGTGCAAAAAGCATTACATGCTCAGGACCATCATGTCTTAAATAATGTAGAGTTTTACCATCTTGAAATCCACCAACATATACACCTTTTTCTTTTTCAAATAATCCACTTGATTTTACTTCATCAATATTTGCCCAATGTGCAGAGCCATGTAGATTTTCTATGGCTTTTGCTTTACGCATAAATAAGAGTTTTATTAATATAAAAACTATAAAACATAATGCAATACCAGCAAACATCATCATAAAAAATTTTTTAAAAAAATTAGGATAAAAAGAATAATAAGAATAACTCCAAATAATCCAATTTAAAGGATTATAAAAACCATAAATGAAAGTTTCTCCTAAACTAGGAGAATAATTAAAAGATTTTGCAAGATATTGAGTAGCAATAATGCTTAATATTAAAAATGATAAGAAAATACTACTAATCGCTAAAATATAAATAAAGCTTTGATTAATTTGCTTTTTCATATAGATAAACCTATATCTTTTTTGGCTGAAATTTCTTTTTTAATGCTTTTATCTTTAATTATAGCTTTAGTTGTAGCTTTTTCTACCATTAATTGTTTAGCTATTTGTTCTTTTATTTGTTTTTTTATTTCTTCAATACCCCTGCTTTTCATTAAATCATTAAAATCACTTAATCCTTTTTGTGTTTCTTCTTTGGTAAAATTTGGTAAAACAACTTTAACTTCAGAATATTTTTCTTTTATAGCTAATGCAGTTTCTTTACCTACATTTTTTTTGCCAGTTAGTTCTTTTTTAATATCATTATCACCAGCTATAATGATATTCATTTTAGGATATTTTTCTTTTATGTTTGTAACTATAATTTCTAAATTTCCAGCATCTACACCCATAATAGTAGGTGATTTTGTGGCTTCATAGACACTTGCACTTGTAGCAAAACCTTCACAAATAAAAACTTCTTGAACATTATCTAAATTTTTTGCACCAAGTAAGAAAAAATTACCTTGCTTTTTAGCAGGGTATTCTATACCTTGCTCTTTTTCTTCAGAAGTTCTAGTCGCTCCAATCATTTTATCACCATTAGCAAAAATTCTTTGAGTAGCCCAGTATTTACCTTTAATATCTTTTAATGGAATTAATAAATTACCATTTTTATCTTGCTTGAGATAAAAATTCTTATCAAAACCTTTTTCTTTCAAATAAGGATGTTCAGAATTAGCCCATCTTGCATTATTATATTCATTTTCTAATTTCAAAGCAGTATTTTCATATGCTTGATTTAATTCTTTTTCTCTTTGCTCTTTTAGTGCTTTATTGTGTTCTAAAGCATTTTGCAATTCTATTTCTTTATTTTTGGTGTTCTCTATAGAATTTATGCTTTTCCAATTTTCTTTTATACCAGTTTTGTAATTTTGAACAAAACCAGCAGGATGACCATTTAAAAATCCAACATAAGCACCACTTTTTTCTCTACCTTTATCATTAATAACACTAACTCTATGTAATTTTCCATCCATAATAGGCTGACCTTCTATATTTAAACCAGCTTTTTCTAAGAATGTTTTAAATTCATCATAAACATTTGAAAAAATTTGTGTTTCTTCTTTGGAATTAATCCATTGAGTTAATTTATTTAAATCAGCACCTTTTGGAGCATACCACATTTTAGATTCTTTATCCCATTTAGCACCAGCTTTTTTTGCTAATTCTTTTTCCGAAAAAGGAACATAAAGATAAGTTTTTTTAGTTGCCATATTTAGCTCCTTATCATTATTTATATTTTGATTTTGTATTTTAGAATTTTCTAACTCATTTTGTTGAGATATTTCAAGAGAAAAATCTTCAAGAAAACTTACAATTTTAGTAGCTTCAGAAGTAGCTTTAAAAATCTCTAATGGTTTATCTTCTAATATAGAAATCCAGCTGTCAATATAAGATAAATGTTGTTTTGGATCATAATCTAATCCAATTTTGCTGTTAAATAAAAAGCTTGATATTTCGGCTTTTAATTCTTCTTTTGCATATTCTTTTGAACCAAAAGGATGATTTAAATCTCTATTTAATCTACTTTCATGACCAGTCCAATGACCCAACTCATGTAATGCTGTTGCATAATAAGCACTTTCATTTAAAAAATTTTCTTTCGGTGGTAATGTAATTGTGTCTTGTGAAGGGCTATAATAAGCTTTATTTCCTTTATGCTGAATAATTGCTTTTGAATTATCTAAGATTTTTTGTGCTTCATCAATTACCTTAAAATTATCAATTTCTTTTTTAAGTTCTAATTTCGGCATATTATCAATTTGTTCAGCATTAAAAACATGTGCAAAAAAAACTTTTGGATGTTCGAGTTTTATTTCAATTTTTTCAATTTCACCTTTATCATTTGTAATAATATTTCCTTGATCATCTAATTTATCAACTATTTCACTAAACTGCCAATATTGTATTAATGTAGCTTTTTCACCCTTTTTTACTTGAGCATTAATGCTTTGAGCTTGTTTATAAGTGAGCCATCTAGGATCATTATAGTTTTGCAACATTAAATTAATGCTATTGATACCATTATATGGTTTATTTGTGATAGGATTATAAGGCATATTGTTGGTTAGATCTATACCTTTCCAAGGTTTAATCCAAGGTGCAGTGCCATTTTTTAAACTTTCGATAATTTTATCTGCTGTTTCTTGTATAAAATCTTTATTTTTCATTTGATAAACCTTTATTTTCTATAAAATCATCAATATCTTCTTTATTTAATGCTGTTTCATGAAAAGCACCTAATTCTTCGGCTACTAATGGATCTACTTCATAACCATAATTTTCTATTAAATTTAATTCTTCAAAATTGTTCATTGTCTTCACCTTCATTAATATTTTGATTATCTTTTGGAGTTCTAAAATCAATCTCTTTTGCTTTTATTCTATGTTTTTGATAAGTTTTTCCTTCATGTTCCCAAATATCTTGAGTAAGCTCACCAACTACATTAACAGAAACCCCTTTTTTTAAATAAGGGTGCATAGCACTAGCAAAAGAACCAAAAATAGAAACTTCGATAAAAGTTGAATTTTCTATTTCTTTATATTTTCTATTATTAGCTAATGTAAAATTACATATAACGCTACCTTGATTGCTATGTCTTATTTCAGCATCAGCTGTTAAACGACCACCAATTGTTATGTTGTTTATCATTTTATATCCTTTTTTTGAGTTTGAAGATTGAAAGGTTTATATTCTAAAGTAATACGAGTTTGAGATTTTTTAGCTTTTTCCAATAATGGATTAAATGAATAATCATTATATTTTGCTACATATCCATTATTAAATCCATCGTTTAAATTTCCAGTGTTATATATGCTTAAAGCTTGATTAATGCGTTCTTCTTTAGTAAGATTTTCATTTGTTGTTTCATACGCCAGGTAAAAAATATCACTTCCAGCTTTGATATTTTTACAAATATCTAATAAATCATCTATATTGTAATTTGAAAACATTGAAGATTTTAAATTATTAGAATTAAATTGCATTAAACCAATATCAACACTATAACCTTTTTGAATAAAATTTTTAGCTAAAGTTGAAGCTTCTTTTTTATTTTTTAAAACAAAAGAGCCAACTTTATTAATATTTATTGCATATTGCTGATTATTACTTTCTACTTGAATAATTTTTTGTATAATTTGTGTATCTACATTTGGATTTTTACATTGTTCAATTAAAGCAATATCAATCATTATCTAAGCTCCAAAGGTTCTAATATAATATCTTTAGTAACAAATATATTAAATTTATAACCAGGACGAATTTTTAAAGTAGGACTTATGTTCATATTTTTTCTTATCATCTCACTTGCAACTTGCCCCATTTGTTGAATAGCTTGTGAAATAGCTTTATCAGAAGCTGTTTCTTTTTCACCATTTGTGCTTGAGTTATCAGATAATGCAATACCAGCTGTAATTGAAGATAATAATAAAGCCGAGCCAAAAATTCTAAAGTAATGATTATCTACTTCATCTTCAAACCCAGTATATCCATCTTGAGAAGTTCCTTGCATATTTTCAAGAGTTAATGTATCACCATTTGGAAATATTAATTTGTTCCAAGCGACTAAAAGTCGTGATTGACCATAAATAATATTGCTAGAGTAAGCACCTACTACTTTTGTTCCTTGTGGAATGAGTAGATATTTACCAGTAGTTGTGTCATATACATTTTCGGTAACTTGTGCCAATATTTGACCAGGTAATTCCGAATTAACACCAGTAATTAAAATAGCAGGGATATTCCAACCAGCTTTAATTTCATAAGGACTTAAAGGTTTTTGTTTAAATTGTTTTAAATATCCATTATCATTTTTTTGTGACAAAAATTGATTTTGTTGTAGATCTTTATTATTTGATGAATTTTCTAAATCACCTTGAATAATAGAATCATTATTAAATGAATTATTGCCAATTATTTGCTGTGAATTATTTTGAATTGATGAGTCTTTATTATCATTAGTTTTAATATCAAGTTTTGTATCACTTATTAATGCTTTTAATTGCATATCTTTTTTAAGTCTAAGTTCTCTTTCATCAGCTTCATTTGTTTCTATTAATAAAGGTGCTGTATTGTTTTGTGGAAGAATTTGTGGCTGATTTTGAATTATTACATTTGAAGAAGTATTATCATCTTTTGATGAAGAAACATTTTTTTCTATTTTTGGTGATTGCATAAGCTCATTAATATAAGAATTAATATTTCCATTATCTTTTATTGTAGTTTGTGTTTCTTCTTTTTTTGTATCTTGAATATTTTGTTTTTCTAAATTTTGTTTCCTGCTTAAAGCTACATAAAACATACTAAATAAAAATACTAATATAATACCAAGAATAATTATTAAAGGAACTTTAGATAATCTTTTATTGCCTTTTGTGAGAAATTTATTTGGTGAAGTATTGATTTCAAGCATGTGTATCCTTAATATTTTGAATTAAAATTAAAGTTAGTTATACTTGTTTTAATAAGTTTATTATCTACAATGCTGTATATCATACTAACTTTACTTTCATCAACATTAAAAATTGCAACAATGGTTTCATTATCAATTTGTGAAATTTGATAACTTAGAAAAGTTAAATTTTTTCTTGAATTATCATTACTAATCGCATAACCTTTTTTTCTTATTGATAAAATGAAATAATCAAAAAAATCTTTGTTACTTTTTTCTTCATTAAGAAATAAAGTTGTTTTATTTGGAGGATAATATGAACTAAGTAGTTGAATAAAATCATCAGCTATTTTATTGTAATTTACTTTTTTTTCATAAGCGGTAAAGCTAGACTGAAAGTAATTAGGATTTACTTTTGCACATGATATAAAAATCAGTGAAATTAAAAATAAAGTTAAAATTCTCATTTGCTATCCTTTTTGTTATTATCTTGAAGCGATAAATCATAAAGCACATTATTGACAATATCTTGATTAGCTTTATTTGAATGCTTTGTTATAATTATTTTTTCTTGTTTTGAGCCTACATTTGATAATAAAATTGCCTTATTAAACAATCTATCAACTATGAATGTATCATATTTTAATCTATAATTTACGATTTGTTTTTCTTTGCTTGAATCTAAAATCATAAGTGCAGGAGCTTCATAGAATTTAATATTTTTTGGCATTTGAATATATGTTTTTATACCATCATTATAAACTCTTAAAGGTTTAAATTGTGCTTCACCTTTTATACTATATCCAAAATCTAAGTTATCAATATTGCTCGGTATTTCATCATTTTTCGTTTTATAAAAATTTTTAGATTCTGATTTTACTTTCATTTGATTTTTATAATCTTCTAAAGTTTTAATAATATTGTTAGCATAATTAAATGAAACAGCAGGCATAAATTTTTTAGCTTCAGATACTAAATTTAATCTATAAACACGCTTATTTGTCATAATGTTCATAGTTGTTTGAAGATTTTTGTCAGTTGGTTTTATAATAATATGAGATACTAAATAAGGTTCTTCACCGCTTACACTTAATGAAACAGCCCATCTTATGCTATCACCTATTTGAACATCTTTTATAATTTCACCAGGTTCTAATGCAATATCAGTTAATCTTAGTGGTGCAGTTATAATGCTTGGCATAGCTTCGCCATAAAGAAAAATTACTTCTCCATTATTACCTTGAATTGTAGTTGTTTTTGAATTAATCCATTTTTGTGCGATAGCTAAATCTTTTTTTTCTTTTGGTGTAAGATTTGCATAGTCTCTTTCATTTAATCCATTTGCAAATAATCCATTTGCAATTATTAAAGAACATAAAAATATTTTTTTCATATATTAAACTCCTTATAAAATTTTTGAAAAATTAAAATCATCAATAAAAATACCCAATGGATTTTTTAAAATTTGTTCTTCGGTATTTGGAACAATTTGTTTGATTTGAAATAAACCCCTATAAGTTTCTTTTTTAATTACTTCTTCATTAAGATTAGTTGTGATTTCTTCCCACTCAACTTGCCAAGTATCTATATTTTGTGGAACAATGTTTTTTACTTTAATTCTTACATTTTCTTTTGTAGCTTTTTCAAAAGGATTATTGTTTTGATACTCTGAGTTTAAATAATTAAAAGCTTTAGATTGTGGCAATATAAAAGAATATGCGTCAAATATAAATTTTCTTTGAGTTTCTACATTACCCCATATAGAACGCCAAGAATAAATAAAAGTATTTAAGCTATATTTGATTACATTTGGATTTTTTAAATCAATATTTTGAACAATTCCAACTTTAGCTGTATTTCCTAATTTATCAACTTCAATGACATAAGGTATAAGTTTGTTTTGAGAGCCTATATAACCTAAAAATAAAACACAAATAAAGCTGATAATAATATTTCCAATAGCTACAATTTGCCAATTTTTTGCACGAGTAATATAATCACCATATCTTTCCAACCATTCAGTTTTTGCATTAAGATATGGATTATTTGAAGTATCTATTTCAATTTTTTCTACTTTATCTTTTTGTTTAAAAATATTCATAAAACCACCTTTTTATTTTAAAATATTTGGATCAATACCTGATTGATATGTATTACCACTAGATATATCACCCTTACTTGTAGTGCTTTGAAAATCTCTAAGTTTTTCTTGTAAGCGATTAGCAACTTGATTAGGAGCTCTACCTTTTGTTAGATTATCTCTTAAATGTTCTCCACTAGCAGTTGCTAAATTTTTAGCAACACCTTTTACTAAATCCATACCACCAGCACCACCTTCGGCTAAATGTAATTCTTTGGCGGCATTCATAGCACGAGTAACACCAACCGCTCCAACGGCTGCACCAGTTACAACACCAGCGGTAGTTGCCATAACTGCTCTAAATCCAGCTGAAGCTCCTGCACTTTCACCAATAGTTCCATTAAATACTGCTTCAATTAAACCAGGAATCATTTTTGTAATCATGCAAAAGATTAGAGAAATTACAAGAATTTGTAGAGTTAAATCAACTGTTAAATTTGCTGAAATTTCTTTAAATGCATTATTAGTTATGTTGATACATAATGACATTAATCCTTGTATCATAAAGAGTTCTACGCCGACTTTAATAGCTGTTATTATAGGATTAAGTCCTATTTGTTTAAAATGACTCAAACCACCTAAAGCTAATGCAAAAAATACTATTACATTCATTAGATAGAATTTTAGATATACAATTAATAAATCAATTGCCATTAGCAAGAAACCAAATAGTATAATTAATCCGCATATAAGTAAAAATAATGTTTTTGCTATATTTAATCCAGCAGAATCCCATATAGCTAATAATATTTCAACTCCAGCTGTTATGATATTGCTAGGTGTAACATGTTCTCCATGATTAACATTTGTTGCTAATTGTGAGAAGCTATTAAAAATTGCTTGAAGCCAATAATCTATATTAAATAATAATATAAATATTCCTATATATATTACTTTTTTAATAAGTGTTGCTAAAAAATCGCCAAGTTCAAAACCGCTTAAAGCTTTTAAGCCAAAAGTCCAAACCAAATCAATAACAACTAAAGTCCAAAACACCCATAAACAAGCGGTTTTAACAAAAGGTATCCAAGCTTTTAGTCCATTGTGAAGTAAATCTAAAACGCCATTTGAATTTTCAAGACCAAAAGCTAAATTTGGAAAAATTAAAAAGAAAAGTAAGAAAAGATTAGAAAGCCTTAATTGTTCTTTGAGTAAGTATTGCTTCTTTGGCGTTTTCACAATCAAGTCGTTGTGCTTCATTAGAAAGCTCCAATTTCTTGCATGTTTCTACTTTTTGTTTTGCTTCTTCTAAGTGACTTTTGTAATACTCTAATGTTTTTGCTTCTTCGCCACAACCAAAAAATAACATTAAAATACTCATACTTGTAATTAATCCAAAAAATATTTTTTTCATTATAAGCTCCTAATTTATTTTTATAAAAATATACCACTAAATTCATAATTAAAAATCCTTAATTTTTCTTTCCGATATTTTGTTGTATTTTGCTTCATCTAAAATTTCTTTATTATTTTGAGAAGCTAAATAATTTGTTAGCATATTACTTTGATCCATTATTACAGCTCTTAGTTTTCTAATCTCATCGATTTGATAAGCAATGAGATCGTTGGTTGCTTGAACGACTTGTAAATTACCTTTTGAGTTTTGAGAACGCTCTTTAAGTTTTGATACTAAAGTATCTTCACTTTCTAAATCTTTGTATTGAAGTTCTAATTGTTGCAATGTTCCATTAAAAGTATTTTGATTAAGTTGTCTTATCTCATTATATCGCTCAGAATAAAGTTTATTTCTTTCATTTTCATTGTTTGCGTTTGAAAGATCATCACTATATCCTGAAAAGTTTTTATAAGTGCTTTCAAATTTTTTAGAAACATTACCAATATCATAAGAAATTCCATCTACTCTATTCATAATACCCCTTACTTGATATAGCACTGTGCTTAAATTTTGCCAATCTTCTCTTGATAAATTTTCTAAATTTTGTTTTTGCATTTTTACCATTTGTATTTGTTGTTGTAATTGAGAATACATTTGCTCATATTGTTGAAGTTGCATAGCATAATCTTTAACTTGATTTGCAATTGCACTAACATCAATAACGGGGATACCACCAGCATTAACATTTGAAAAACCAATCAGCATGGTTGTAGCTAAAACCAATGTTGTATTTTTTACACCAAAAAATGATTTTTTCATATTTACTCCTTTCAATAAGTCCAGCATGTTTTATTTATAGGACTTATTTTTTTATAATAGTTGTAACAAGATCTATCACTAGAACACTTTCTTTCAATCGCATATGTTTGATCTGAAGGTAATCTTCTATATTCAAATTCAGAAATTTGTTGTAATTTGTAGTTTAATTGCCATTCTAATGGAGAATAAAATTCACCAGAGCATTTATATTTTGGAGTTTTATAATCAGTATATTCATGGTTTATGAGTTGATAGCAAAAATTTGGCATAGTAGTTTTTATTCTATAACCTACTATTTTTCTATCACTTCTTTGTGTTTCAATTTGAGTATTTAAATATTCCGGGGTGCATTGTCTAGGATCAGCACTCGGTAAAATATCATCAACTAAATTTTTTAACACAAGATCTTCTACATTAGTATCATTTTGAACAGGACAAAGATTCAAGAATGCTTTTCTAGCATTAATTGTTTTCCAAGGTTTTTTAAAGTGGATACTAAAATATCGCGTTAATGCAGAAGAACACTCACCAGGACGAGTGCCACTACTTAAACATAAAATTGCTTCACAAGCAAGACGAGTATCACCGCTTAAAATCTCATTTGCGTATATATTTGATCCAATCAGCATAGTTGTAGCTAAAACCAATGTTGTATTTTTTACACCAAAAAATGATTTTTTCATATTTACTCCTTTTATTTAGTTTTAAATTTTTTATAATTTATTTCTTTTTCTTCTAACCATTTATAAGCCCATTCTTCTTTATATTTTTCATAAAGTTGATTTACTCTTTTAACGCTTACTTTATCGCTAATACCAGTAAAGGCTAAATTAGTTTTTCCAAGTGCTAAATTAAAAAGTCTAGTGCCAAGCGGAGAAGTGTAATAGTATTCTCTTTTTTGAATAGCATTAGTAATAATGCCAATTTGGACATCGTTTAATCCAAAAATTTTATAAAAATCATATGGAGCTAAAACATTTTCACTCCCTTTTTTATAAGCTTCGGGATTAGGTAAAAATATTTTAGTAGGACAATATTCTTGTAAAATATCTAAAATTCCACTTTTTGCACTATCGCTTAAGCTTTGAGTTGCCATTACAAGAGCTACATTTGCTTTTCTTAAGACTTTAAGCCAATCAACTATTTTATCTTTAAACGCAGGATGATTTAATGCTATCCAAGCTTCATCGATGATTAATAATGTAGGGCTTCCATCTAAACCTTTTTCTATACGATTAAAAATATAAAGCAAAGTAGGGACTATATATTGATCTCCCAATCTCATTAAATCTTCTATTTCAAAAGTTGTAATATTGCTAAGGCTTAATTTATCTTCTTCAGAATCAAATAAAAAACCACCTGTTCCTGAAATTGTGTAATAATTTAAAGCGTCTCTTAAATTATTATCTTGCAATGCTGAAATAAATTCAGTTAATGAAATAGATTTTGTATTAATATGAGAAATTAAAGCTTCATGTATTAATTTTTTATGTTTTGGTGTAGTATCAATATTTTGTAATTTTAAGCAAGTTTCAATCCAAAATTCAGCCCATGCAATATCTGATTCTGATTTAATATTTGCTAAAGGGGCAAATGCTAAAGAAGAATGCTCCCCTGCAATATTATAATGAGTTCCACATGTTGCAAGTGTAGGAGCTAATAAACTTTGACCTTTATCAAAAGCATAAATTTTAGCATTTGGATATTTTTGCCAGGCAAGAAAAATATTTGCTAAAAGAGTTGATTTACCACTTCCAGGAGGACCAAAAATTAAAGTGTGTCCTAAATCACTAACATGTAAATTTAATCTAAAAGGTGTATTTCCAGAAGTTACAACTTGCATTAATGGGGGAGAATTCGGAGGGAATTTATCACTTGGATTATATTTTTCACCCGACCAAATAGACGCTAAAGGCATTAAATGCGTTAAATTAAGTGTATTTAAAATAGGACGGCGTAAATTCGGATATACAAAACCAGGTAAAGTTCCTAAATAAGCTTCAACAGAATTTATAGTTTCGGTTCTTGATAAAAATCCTAAATTCTCTAAAGTAGTTCTAACTTCTTTTAATTTATGTTCTAAATTAGCATTATCACTATCAAAAATTACTATATTTGCAGTATAGTAACCATAACCTACCATATTACTTTTAGATTCAGCTAAAGCAGAATCTACTTCAGATACCATTAATACAGCATGATCATCTTGTTTTCTAGTAGGACGATCTAATAATTGATCCAACCATCCCCTTGTTTTTTGTTGCCATTTTTTTCTATATTTGTTTAATATTTTTTCGGCTTCATAATTATCTAAAAATATAAATCTTGTATTAAATCGATAATCAAAATTTAATTCAGTTAGAGAATTTAAAATATTTGGATAACTTTCACTAGGAAATCCTTCAATTGCTATAATACCTATGTATTTATTGTCTATTCTTGGAAACATACCAGTTTCAAATTGTCTTCCACCTATTAAACAATCAAGAAACATAGGAGCATTTGGCAAAAGAACTCTTTGTTTTTCGCCACAAATACAAAAATTTATGTATTCAAGCATATCATCTAAAACATATTCATTGTTAAACTCATCAACAGCTATTCTTTGTTCTAATTTTTCAATTTTTATATAAGAGCTTAAGCTATCTTGTATTTTTTGAAGTGTATTTTTAAAATACTCTAATATTTTTTCACTTTGATTTTTATTTGAGTTTTCATCTATAATCATTAAATCAGTAATTTTACTTATATTTTTATGCGGCGGCAAATAAGTAAAAATAATTGTAAATAAATTTTCAAAATGTTCTACATTTTCAAAATAATATCTTCTTTCATTTTCTATTATTTGTGCTATTTCATTTTTAAAAAAAGTATCACCATTTATATAATTTTCAGTTTTAATTCTTGAACAATCAATATGAACAGCCCAGCCATTTCCTAGTCTATTTAAAATAGCATTAACTCTAGCACTTAAAGTATTTCTTTCATTTAAAGTCATAGAGCTAATATCATTCGCACGATAATAAAATCCAGCAGTTAAACTTCCATCTTTATTTAACAAAATTCCATTATCTATAAAACTTGCATAATTTAAAATATCAGGAAAAGCTTTTGCCTTACTTCTAAATTCTTTAAGTGCTAACATATTTAATCCTTTGAAAAAGGTGTAGATTGTGGATAATAAAATTTTTTATATTTACTTTGGCGTATAAAAATTTGTCTCATAAGCGGATCGCTTTTTGCCATTAAACGCAAAAGACCACCGCATACAAAAAACAATAAAAAACCTATAATTGTTGTTAATAATGTAACACCAGCAAAAATTAATGCAAAAGAAATAAGCCCAACAAACATAATTAATTCTCTATCAGCTCCAAAAATTAAATTTGGTTTGTTTAATGCACTATAAATATCTACTTTTTGCAATGTTTCCATTATATTAAAGCTCCACTAGTATTGAAAATATTTATTAAATTTGTAGCTCCAACAACTAAAGCTATTACAAGCACAATGTAAAAAAGAGTTTTAATAAATCCACTAAACTCTCCACCCCAAATCAAACCAGCACCAGCACCTATTATTGCGAAAATTGACATTACAAATGCAACAGGACCAGTTATACTTGCTTTTATTGTTTGTAATGGACTTTCCCAAGGTAATCCACCGCCAGTAGTTGAAGCCCAAGCTACACCCACACCAGCGATTAAAAATAAAATTAAAAATTTTTTCATATTTACTCCTTAAAATATTGATTTTATGACATAGTTATCATTGTGATAATCTTCAACTTTGATTATTTCTTTTATCTTTCTACCCTCCTTTGTTTTTGATATGAAAACTATTAAATTAACAGCTTCAGCAATTAATTTACTCATTTTTGCACTAGTAGCTTCAGAAATTAATTGCTCCATTCTTGTTAATCCACCTTTTGCAGAATTTGCATGTATTGTTGCTATACCACCAGGATGACCAGTATTCCAAGCTTTTAATAAATCTAAAGCTTCTTTACCCCTAGTTTCACCAACTATAATCCTATCAGGACGAAGACGCATAGTTGCTTTTAAAAGTCTAAGCATATCTACTTGATCAGTAGCTCTTAAAATTACTTTATTATCACTTGAACATTGAAGCTCGGCTGTATCTTCTATAATTACGATTCTATGTGAAGGTGTAATTTTTGAAATTCCATCTATAATTGCATTTGAAAAAGTAGTTTTACCACTACCAGTGCCACCAACAACTAAAATATTTTGTCTATCTTCTATTGCTTTTACCAATATTTCCTTTTGATTTGGTGTAAGAATATTAGAATCAACATAATCATCAAGAGTAAAAATTTTTATTGCTTTTTTTCTTATAGTAAAAGTAGGTTTTGCTACAATAGGCGGTAATAAAGCTTCAAACCTTGAACCATCAAGTGGTAATTCACATTCTAATATAGGATTATCTGCATTTGTAGTTGTGTCTAAAAAGGTTGAAACTGCTGTAATAATTGATTTTGCTTTAGCTTCAGAAAAATCACCAAGACATTTCATATCTTGACCTAATTTTTCAAGCCAAAGTTTGCCATCAGAATTTAACATAAGTTCTATGGTGTCTTTATCTTCTAAATGAGTTAAAATATCACCAAATTCGCGTTTAATTTTTTCAATAATTCTTTCTTGAAACTCAATGTTACTCATTTTTGAGTCCTTTTGAGTCAAGAATAAGTTTTAAAAGATGATCAGAATATTTTTTATGTGGATTATGAAGGTATAAAAGCTTTGAAATTAAGAAAAGTTTAAGGTTATTTTGTTCTCTCTCTCTCTCTCTCTATTAACTTTTAATAAAAAATTAAGTGTAATTTGTTTCAAAAAATACTCCAAAAATATAAAAACTAATATCGTTATTATATATTATTTTGAATAATTGTCAAGGTTTTTGTTTCATAAAACTATCCAAAATGAAATCAATTGAAACAAAATG
>NZ_JAKMSF010000014.1:0-27053 GCF_025772505.1 Campylobacter sp. CNRCH_2016_3089 | reverse complement strand
CAACCACCACCAGTTAAACCAAAAAATTTGTCTTTAGAGCGACATCTATTATCTTTTTTATTAAAGATAAAAATTTGTCCTCCACAAGAACCATCATCTTCCCAACCATTATTATTTTCATCATTAATACCAACTTGAGTATCTTCATCTTCGATATGGCTAGTGCTTTTTTAAAACACAACTATTACATTTAAAATAGTTATCGTTTTAAACATACAATATCTTTACTAACTTCTAAAACTATCTAAAGCATAGCATTTATATTTTATTTTACAGTATAAACAGGACATAAAATAAAATATTTAGTATAGTATAATGTAGAAGAAAAAATTTAAATGGTAATGATTTTAAAAATGTTTATAGCTTTGAAAAAATAGCTAAAATTATACTAGGGGTTAAATCTTTAAAATAAGATTTAATCTACTTTAGCAATTCATATAATAGCAAATATTCTATTTTTGAAATTGTTTCTTGAATATATTAACACTTACTCTTCATTAGTCAGGCAGTATTTTTCTTTATTAGAATTTAAATTCACAATATTCTTTCCTTGAAATTCACACTCTAAAAATTTTAATACATCACCTATTTAGCAAAACAATATCACTTTTTTACACATTTTTACAATAAAATACAAAGTATGTGCAAAAGTATGTGCAAATGAAAAATATTTCATTAAAGTATGGATATTTAGGAGTTTAGTTGGTAAATTACACGCCTGCTAAATCCACCATTTATTTTGCATTACAACTTGATTTTCAAAAAAACATTTTCCAATGATTTTTTAGTATTTTGATAATATTTTTGCAAATTTCTTTCTTTTTGCTTTCTTCTATTTGGAGTTTATCTAAAAAAGTTTCTTCAAGAGTGTTAATAAGTTGCATACATTCTTTTGCATTAAATCTTTCTACTTCATTTAAAGGTGATAACGCTTTTAACAATAAATCTTTATATTCCATAAGAGTTTTAATATCTACCTCTGAAAGCTGGGCTAACAGAGATAGAAATTGTTCAAAATTATACAGTGGCATATATTTCTTTCTTTTTCCATAACATTATAAAATATGCCTATATATCCGACTAATAAATTATTTCATGATCTCCACCACCAAAAGTAACATCTCGTATTCTTGTGACATCTGCACCTAAAGTATTAAATCTCATTGTAAAAGTAGGAGTTTCGGTCAATGGTTTAGTGCACCATGTAGTTGATATTACAACTTTTGCTTCACCGGAATTATCAAATTCTTTATCCCATCTTTGTATTTTTGGCGGAGTTTGACCATGGCCAACATCGAGTTTGGTTCCATCAAAATCAACTTTTTCTCCTGCAATTCCATCGGTTAATGTTAAAGTTGCACTGGTATAGCATGAAGCAGGATCTTTCCAAGTATCATATATTGCATGAATGCGTTTTTGCACCTCAATACCTCCTACAATTGCCTCATGATCAGTTCCATCCCATTCTTTATATTTCACTTTAAGACTAAAAATTCTACCGGTGTGTTGAGTAACTTTTCCAATAGGTTTAAAATTTAAATAAACTGAACCTTCATCATCAGTATGAAGCTTGCCTTTATTTACAAAATTAACATAACCAAGATACTGATCTGGTTGAATATCTACACTAGAGTTTGGAATTAATCCATATAGCTCTATAGTTGCTCCTGTATCAAATGGAATATATCTCATATTTATTCTTGGACGAATTGGTCCATCAAATACAGCTGTTTCAGTAGCTTTTTCACTTCATAAAACATAAGACGGGGTAAAAACGATCTCAACAAAACCTAGGCCTTGTATTTTACTCCTTTTTTTATGTCAGGATAGCTCAGCTGGCTAGAGAGCTGGTCTCATAAGCCGGAGGTCGGGAGTTCAAGTCTCTCTCTTGACACCACTTAAAATATCTTTTTAATGTTATATTTATTTTTTATATTTTGTAAATTAGCTTTCAAGAATGCTTATAAGTATAGTTTTTTGATTATATTTAATTTATTGTATGGTTTTAATGCCCTTATTTTACAAGGACATTAAAAATTTAGTGACCCAGGATATGGATTGGGTCTGTGTAGCCGTGCACTAGAGTTTCTTTTCTAGATTTATCATATTGATAGTGCAAAGTAAAAGTAGCTCCTTTTGCTTCGTCAAATAGAATACCATTAAAATAAAAAGTTGCATTTCCGTTTTCATCTACTTTTGCCATTTGAGATTCAGGATTTGCAGTTCTTGACACAAGAAATATAGTACCTTTTGGCTGACAATATTTAAATTGTAAAATAAATGGCATTGCTTCCATAACACTTTTGTCTTGCCCTCTTGAGTTTGGATATATTATTACAGGTACAAATTCGTATAATAATTCATGACTAGCAGTGTGCCCATTGTAATCTACAAATTTGACTTTCGCATTATCATAAAAAGGTTTTTTAGATTTTATGGTAATAGCTGCAACACCTTGTTCATTAAAGACATCATCTTTTTTTACTATATCAGCATTACTAACTTCCCATCTTATTTTAGTATTTGATTTTCCTCCATTAACAAGCAGTGTAGCTTGTATATCATCTCTACCTAAAATTCTATCAGGTGTTGTTTTCAAAAATCCTGGAATATATTGATAGAGATTAACATATCCTGTAACAGTGTCTTTTAATAAAAAAGATCTACTATATTCAAAAGTAAATTTTACCATTTTAGCTTCGTATTGACTAACCCCGTTAAATTCTAAAGTAGCTTCTCCGTGTTCATTAGCTTCGTAAACTTCTTTTTTTGAACTCGTATATTGCGCGTCCAATATCTTTATTTTAGAATTAGGCATTAAATTACTTACTTTTATTTTAAAATCACTATTATAATCAATTGTTTGTTCGCGATCTTTGAAGCTTGGATAAGTTATTTTTGGAGTATATATGGTTCCTTCTTTATAGGTAAGTGGCCTATAAAATTCTTGATTAAAAACAATAGCTTTAACTGTAGGATTGATTGCATATGGATATTTAGAAGTTATAGTTGCTTTAGCCTTACCTTCTTCGTTAAATATATCATCTGTTTTGCTTAAAATACCATCTCCATTTAAACTCCACTTCACTTTTTCATTGGGTTTGCCATTTATTAAAGTTACTTCAACACTACTATTTGGCTCTGCTGTAATAGTGTTTGGTCCATCATCATATCCTATATCGTAGTTATAGACATTAATTTGGTCTGTTTGAGTCCATGTTTTCTCCCCTTCTTTTCTAATATAAAAAAACTTAACGAAAAAACCAACAACACGTTTGTTGTAAATACCCTCAAATTCTAAAGTAGCTTCGCCTTTATCATTAACATTAAAGCTATCTTTTTTTATTCTTACGCTGTTTGGTTCACTTGTGCTAATTGTATCGATTATAGAATTAGGCATAAGACCACTTATTTTGATATTAAAATCATTTCCAAAATCCACAGTTTTTTCCTTACCTTTAAAACTTGGATAAATTATTTCAGGAGTATAAATATGGCGTTTATCAAAAGCAATGCTTTTGCTTAAATTCTGACCCATGCTGTTAATGTTGATTACTATATTTTTTTGATTTGGAAATTCTGTATTCACAATTGCACTTGCACGACCAGTTCTGTCAAATTCTTCATCACATTGAAATAAAATACCATCTCCATCTATATTCCATATTATTTTAGAGTTTGGTCTGCCACCATATATTGGTATTACAATCCTACATGGAGCTTCAACAACATCTGGAACAACCCCAAAAAATATAGTATATTTGTAAAGCTGAATAGGTTCTAAATAAGCTATTGTTTTTTGTTGATCCCCTTTTATTTTAGTATAACTAAACTTAATAGCAATATCTTTAACACTATAATCACTAATACCACTAAATTCTAAAGTAGCTTCACCTTTATTATTAACATCAAAGCTTTCTTTTTTAGCTTTTACTCCTTTACTTCCACTGATTTTATCAATAGTGGAATTTGGTAATAAACCGCTTATTTTAATATTAAAATCATCTATATAATCTATAGTTTTTTCTTGGGTTTTAAAGCTTGGATATTCTACTTTAGGAGTATATTCTTTAATCTCATAAGGCAATTCTTTTTTAAGATCTTTAGTCATAGTTTTAACTTCTAAATTTGGATTAACTTTAAATGGAGCTTTAGAAGCGATAACTGCCTTAGCTTCACCACTAGCATTAAATGTTGCATCATGACTACCTAAAGTAGCATCCCCGCTTAAACTCCATTCTATTTTTTCATTAGGTTTACCACCTTTTAAAGTTACTTCAACATGATCAAGTTTTGGATCTTTTAAAGCTTTGTTATTATCACTTTCATAAGCATGAATTTTATCTTTACTAAAACTAATGCTTGGGGTATATTGGTGGAGTTTGATTTCTCCACTTACTTCTTGAGTACTAGCTGCGCTTTGATTATAAGTAGCAATGATTTGTAATCTTTTAATATTAAAATCTTTTACTCCTTCAAATACTACCTTACTCTCACCTTTATCATCAGCTGTACTTTCTTTATCGTTACTAATTCTTAAAGTTTTATTGCTTTGTATATCTTTAGCCTTCCATAAAACTTTTGTTTTTGGCATTAAACCTTTAAGTTTTACTTCAAAGTCGCTTTTATAATCAATCATTCCTTTTTCAAAGTCTTGATGAGTCACAGGATCTTTTCCAGCAGGAAGCTCCATGGTGGCTGTATAATTTTTAATCTCTAAATCTTTACTTCTTTCTTTTACTAATTCATCACTCATATTCTTAGCAATGATTTTTACTTTTTCATTTCCACTAAGTCCTATGATTTCTACATTACTCTCACCTTTATCATCAGCTATTAAATTAAGCTCCTTAGTAGTTTTATCTTTATCAACAAATAAAGCATTATCTCCTTGTATACTCCATTTAACTTTTGTAGAATTAGCTTTTAAGTTTTTATAACTTGCATGAGTTTTTTCTTTATTACCTATAATAGTTTTATCTAAGATAATATCATCATCTCCATAAATTGCTATTTGAACAAATGTTTTTAAAGTAACTCCTAATACATTAGCAATGATTTCAGCTTTTTCTTTATCTTTCATGTTTACATCAGGTTTGTAGATGATATTTGAATTTCCATCTTTATCAGTTTTATCTGAATTTGGCGTTTTTTCTAAACTTCCTTTACCATTTAATTTCCAATGAATTACCGAATCGCCTGCTAAATCATTTCCTGTAAATGTGATTAGAGATTTTTCATATCTTTGTATATTAGAAGGTTTGGCAAATATCCTAAAGTCTTCTTTTGGAGCTATGATAGTAATAGGGAAACTTTCTTGAGCATTCCCTGCTTTAGCAATTAAATTGGTTTGGCGTACTCCATAAGAGTGGATTATTTTTACAAAAACTTTTCCATTGCCATCAGTAATATAATGATTTCCATCTTTCAAGATTACACTTTTTTGTTCAGGAGTTACACTCATAGCAACATTTTTAACTGCTTGATTAAAGCCATCTTTAAGCATAATACAATGAGTATTACCTCCTAAATTTCCACAATAAGAAATATGATAAGCATTGTTAATAGCTTTATATTCAAGCACCATAGAATAATCTCTATCTATAAAATGAGTTCTAGAGCCTTCAATGGTATTATTTATACCTGCTAAGTTTGTATCGAAAGCATGTTTGAAGGCATCTTTGTCTAAAGGTATGTTAAAATTCATAGCTATATTTGTGCCTTGTTTATCACTCTCATCACTTATTTTATGGCTTAGCGAAAAAGTTAATGCAGGACAGGGTGAGTAAGTAATACCTCCTTCATACACTAAAGGATTTTTTTCTAAATCTTCATAGCAGTTTACATTGCCAAATGGAGCTACTTTTTCTCCATACCATTTACTCATATTAGCAAAAACAGCTACATTACTCATAGAAGGAAAAGCATATTTAATACCCATGTCCCAGCCATTAGCAGGGCGTTCTAAGAAAGTTAGATCATTATTTGCATTTTTAAAATCATAACTACTAATCCAATCACTTAATCTTTGATAAATATTAGCATGGAAAGCTAGTGTATCTAACATGCTTTCAAAGCCCAAAGATATTCTTTTATGCTCTCTACTAAAATCACGATCATAAACTAAATTTAATCCTAGCATGATATTTCCTGAATTATCTAATGCTAGTGCATTAGGATAATATCTTATACCACCGCCAAAATGACCTATGATTCTATTATTATCATATCCACCTATACCGCTTTGTAGAAAATAAGATATTTTTGGATTATCTTCACTCATAATAGGTAAAAGAACTTTAGCATTACCACTTAAACCACCCCTATCATTATAGTTTAAATTAAACTCACTATTAATGGAGTGATTAAGAGTATGTAAATATTCTTGGATTAAAGTATTAGCTTGTAAGCTTAAATAATTGCTTGCTAAATCTCTTATAAGCTCATCTCTTTCTTTACTATCTTTGGCATTATATACATTACCTATAGTTTGAATAACATTAACAACCTTACTAGATAATTCTTCATCTTCTTTACTAAGATTAGAATCCTTCTTTGGTTTTTCTTCTAATAGCTTTTTGACTCTTGAGTCAATGTTATTATGTTCTTTAAGTATTTGCTTTTGATCATGGTTTACATGATTAAGTGCAAGAGTTTGATTGTTATCTATAATGATTTTATCTTGATTTTTTAAAATCATTATTTGAGAAAAAAGAAAAGTGTGAATGAGTAAAACAAATAAAAGCGTTTTTTTCATATCCCCCCCCCCGAATCCTTTGCATAAAATTTTTTATTTGTGATGAGAATATGATAACATAAAAAATACAAAAGTGATAAAAAAGTTATAAAAATATTGAAAAATAGCCAAAAAATTAATAAATATAATAATTATTTATAAATTATAATCAAAATTACTTTTATTTTTTATTAAAAAAATGCAAATAGATTTATTATTATTTAAATATATATGAAAAAAACTTATCATTTACTTTTTAAAAACAATGAAAAATAAGCTTTTTGAATTTTTATATTTATATTTTATTATACTATTTAACATTTTTAAAAGTATTAGCATTTAGTATTTTAGATAACAGTGTAAGGTGTATTTATCATATTTGGTATATAAAGTATAAATACTAAGCTTATATATAGTAATAAATAAAGAGTATAAATACCTTATTATACTCTTTAGATAACTACAATATAGAGTTTTTGTATAAATTTGATAATAGTTGTTATAATCTTAAAATTACTTATTAAAAAAATATATTTAATTATAATTTGTATGTTTTTATAATTTGGATAATAGGTAAAAGAATATATATAATATTTAACAGAAAATAAAAAGTGATTAAATAAAGTTAGATATATAAAGATATTTATAGTTTTATATGTTATTTTTATAAATTAAAACAAACATATTTCACAATTAAGCAAGATTAGCACAACCAAGAATTATTTAGAAACAAAAATTTTTTGAGAAATATAAAAAAATGTCTTTAAGTAAAAAAGAATTTGCTAAAGTATTAGGCGTTTCTTCAGGAACTATTGATAATCTAAGAAGAAAAAATACAATCTATGGAAGTATCTTGCTATGTATTATTTTCCATTGAAGAAATAGCTAAAGTTGTATCAGGGGTTAAATCTTTAAAATGAGATTTAACTATACAAATTATTGAATTTTCAAAAGTATATGTTATTTAGATATTTAATTTCTAAAGTATGGATACTTAGACGCTTTCTAAATCCACCATTACTTCTCTATCACGAATTATTACTACAATTAAAATCTTTTGACAAATTAAAAAAAATATTTTTTTGTACACACTTTAAAGGAAAATCAGTGATTATTGTAAATGATAGGCAACTTAAAAATTTAACTGTTGATAAAAAACTTATATCAAAGTGCTTGTGCTAAAAATTTATATATTAAAGCTAGGGTTTTTCATGGAAATATTGATAAGAATTTTTATTTTAGATATAAACTTAATAAAAAGGGTATTCTTTTAAAATAGGAAAATATCCTATAACCATATTAACACGGGCAAGAGAGATTGTAAATGATTATAACGACATGCTATCATAAGGCATTAATCCAAAAGAACATATTCAAAAAGAAAATACTAAAAATCAAAATATAAAAAAGCACTTTATGGTACTAATAAAGTTCAAAGTTATAAAACTTCACAGATGAAGCAAGATTTAAAGAATTATTACTTACGATTAATAAGTATTTTTACAAAAGTTGCTTTGCAAATTAGTCCATATTTATTTTAAGAAGTGCTAATATTATAAATTTAGAATGGAAAGAAATAGATTTTGATAAAAAAATTATTATTCGTGCTAATAAAGTTAAAGCAAGAGAGGATTTTATTATTCCGCTAAGTCAGAGTGTTTTAGACTTGCTTTTATATGTTAAAAATTTTTCTTACTCAAATTCAAAATATTTTTTTCCAAGTAATATAAGTAAATATAAAATAATGAGTGAAAACACATTAAATCAAGCCATTAAAAGATTAAGTTTTGGTGATAAAATACTATATCATGGTTTTAGAGCTACTGCTTCAACTTTTCTTTATGAGTATAAAAATATTCATAAACAAGATAGTGAAGTTATAGAACTATGTTTAGATCATAGAGAAAGAAATAAAGTAAAAGCAGTATATAATAGAAGCTTAAGACTTGATGATAGAGAAGAGAGTTAATGCGATGGTGGAGTGATTTTATCGATAAATTAAAAAGAGATAAGTAGTTTAATTTTTAATGTTTGTAAATTATAAACACATAAGAACTTTTTAATTTTTGTAAATTTAATAGTATTTTATTGAATATCTTTAACGCAATTATTCTATTAGTAGCTTTCTTAATACGCTATTTTGTGAATTTATATATTTTAAAACAACACTTTTTTTTATTTTATTTTCATCTAAATCTAAGAAATCTAAATAAGCTTGAAATAAATTATTATTTAAATCATCATCAAATTTATGACTTACAACCATATTCATAGAAAAATGATTAAAAAATTTCTTACAAAAATCGTTATTATTTTTAAATAGCTGTACTAACTCTTCTTTTTTAAAAAAATTATATTGCTTGATTGCTTCGAGATAAAAACTATTTTCTATATTTTCATAGCTATTAATAAGTGCATTAATATTTTCATATTTGCTTGTTTTGTATTTTTCTTTGGTATCTTCATAATAATCTTTCCATTTTTCATTTTCTAATAATTTTAAAAGTGCTATGTCAGATCTATAATCATGATTAAGATCAAACTTAAATTCTTCCATAACAAGAGCTTCTATATAGTGCTGATTGATTTTTTCTTCTATGTCGCTTAATTTTTTCTTTGTAATTTGTGTGTAGGTTGAAAGTAAAATTTGATAAAAACCATAAGGAAAGTGTGTCATTCCATTTTTTGAATAAAAGTCTATTTTTAGGAGTGAATTTTCAATATCTTTTACAAATTGTTTATCACTTAAATTACCTACCAAATATTCTATCTTGCAGTTTTGAAGTTTATAATAAAGATCGATTTTTAAAGTTTGATAAAAATCGCGTCTTAGTTGGTATTTTTCTTCTTTATTTAAATAAAACATATTTTTTAGGTATTGTTCATAAAGATGATAATAGCCTGAAGCTAAATCTATTTTCTCTATTTTAGTAGAAAGGTATTTTTTAATTTGAAATATTAATGAGATATAATTTAATTTTAGAGCATCTGAAAATGTTTTTTTATTGTCATACTTGCAAAATAATAAAAAACATTGCTTGTTAAAATAATCTATATGTTCTAACACATGATATAATAATCTTAGATTTCCATTGCATTGTTCTTTATATCTTTCGAAAATAATATTTTCAATAATATTTCTTATCTCATCTGTAATTTTAGTATATTTATTTATTCTATCTTTTATGATTGCTTTTGCTACTTCATCATTGTCTTTTATCGTTATTTCACAATATCAATAACTTTTTCTTTGTATATTTGATACCAGTTTTTACTATTGTATTGTTTAGTCTGTTTTTCTTTATTGTTTTTAGCCAGATTGTTATCTTGTTCTTTTAATTCTTCCTCATGAAAAATCACAACAACATTACATTCTTTTTCTTCTTTAAGTAAATTTACAAGTCCTAAAATTTCTTTCAAAGAAAGATTGTCAGATTTTCTTTCTATGTTATCAAAACACACAATCACAATAATATTATAAAAGTCTTCCTTTTTTAAAAAGGAAAAAATAGCATCACTATCTATATCTATTAAGCCGCCACTTATACTTTTAACCAAACCTTCTAAACCTTTAAAAGTTGTTTTGGTAATTTTATTATAATCTCCATGTAGGCTTACAACTATTTCTTCTAATATTTGCTTATAACTTTCTTTGCCAAAAAGATCTATATAAACAACTTTTTTATCTTTAGAAAGTTTATTTTCAACTTCTTTCCATAAATAAGTTTTACCTATACCCCAAGACCCATTTATAGCTAAACATTTTTTAGAGTTGTTATCTAAAAAATTTGCAATATTATCAATCTTATTCATTATACACTCCTATAAAATATTTATGCAATTAAATAAAATTATTTAAGTTTTCTATGTAACTATCCTCCAAACCTTAAAGCTATAGATAGTTACATATTCTTTTTAAAATACCCCTTACAGCTACGCACTCAGACAGCCTTTCTTTTTTTAAAAAATATATAAAAAAATGCATACGCGTACGCGCGAGAAAAAACAAAAAAAGTTGAGTAATTTTTTTTCAATGTTTAAACAAATTTTTGTTTTTTCTCTTATTTAATATTAAATTAATTTTTTGACTTTTATAATTATTCATATATCAAAAATAATCATAGAAAGACTCAAAAATGAAAAAAATTATCTTAGGTTTAGCAGTTATTGCTTCATTATCTAGCGTTGCTTCAGCTTCAAATCATAGTTATCATAGCAAGAAAAATTTTAATAATTCACAACAAGAATATATAGAAGGTAGAAGTATAACTTGTGCAACTTTTCATAATTGCTAGACAATACATCAACCTATTTACCAAGAAGCTGGGCATAAAGTACTTTGTAAATTTGGATATTGTTTCTAATGTTAAATATGTTAAATCCTAATTCAAATATTCGCTTCCACAAGTGTATGCCTAAGGAAGTTCATCAAATATATGACACCTTAAAGCTTATGGAACAAGAAGATACAAAAAAAGTAGAAGCTGAAGCTAAAAAAGAAGAACAAAGTAATTCTACAAATGCTGATAATCAAGCAAATACTAGCAAAAAAGATCAGCTTTTAGATATATTTGCTTAATCTTAATATTAGGGCAGTGGGTTTTATCCATCTTCCGTGCTACGCACTCAGACAGCCTTTCTTTTTTTAAAAAATATATAAAAAAATGCATACGCGTACGCGCGAGAAAAAACAAAAAAGTTGAGTAATTTTTTTCAATGTTTAAACAAATTTTTGTTTTTTCTGTTATTTAATATTAAATTAATTTTTTGACTTTTATAATTATTCATATATCAAAAATAATCATAGAAAGACTCAAAAATGAAAAAAATTATCTTAGGTTTAGCAGTTATTGCTTCATTATCTAGCGTTGCTTCAGCTTCAAATCATAGTTATCATAGCAAGAAAAATTTTAATAATTCACAACAAGAATATATAGAAGGTAGAAGTATAACTTGTGCAACTTTTCATAATTGCCAGACAATACATCAACCTATTTATCAAGATGCTTTTTGCAAATGGAAAGGATATTGTTAATGTTTGTTAATACTTGTCACGGCTTGGTAGATACCAAAGTAGAATATCGAGATAAACCTGCATTAGAAGAGGCGATTGCTAAACAGCAAGAAGATACAAAAAAAGTAGAAGCTGAAGCTAAAAAAGAAGAACAAAGTAATTCTACAAATGCTGATAATCAAGCAAATACTGGCAAAAAAGATCGGCTTTTAGATATATCTGCTTAATCTTAATATTAGGGCAGTGGGTTTTGTCCATCTTCCGTGCTACGCACTCAGACAGCCCCCGCACCCCAATTATCGCAAATCATAGCACCTTAACAGGTGCGATTTGCTAAAGCACCAAAAAGGAAAACTATCTATTAAACCCAAACCCTCTATCGTTTCTTTTAGTTTTTGCTTGTTCAAAAGAATTTTCAAAAGCTCTTTGATATTTAAGCTCTTTTTCTATTCTTTCGGCTTTTAATGGAAATATTTCTTTTAACTGCTCCACGCTTAAATTTTTTTCGCACCATCTGCCTATTTCTTTTAGTCGAGTTTCTAATCTTTCATTATTTGTCTTGTGTGTTTCAAACAAAGTTCTTAAAGTATCTCTATCATCTTTGACTTTATCCACTTAATATTTCACTATCTCCTATCACATAGACTTTTGTGAAAATCCATCCCCTGCTTTTTTTAATATATAAAAACGCATACGCGCGAGAAAAAACAAAAAAAAGTTGAGTAATTTTTTTCAATATTTAAGCAAATTTTGTTTTTTTCTCTTATTTAATATTAAATTAATTTTTTGACTTTTATAATTATTCATATATCAAAAATAATCATAAAAAGGCTCAAAAATAATGAAAAAAATTATCTTAGGTTTAGCAGTTATTGCTTCATTATCTAGCGTTGCTTTAGCTTTAAATCATAGTTATCATAGCAAGAAAAATTTTAATAATTCACAACAACAAGATAGAAGTATAACTTGTGAAAATTTTCATAATTGCCAGACAATACATCAGCCTATTTATCAGCATCAAGCTTGTGCTAAATTAGGTATTTGTGTAAATCACTAAAGGATAATGATGGGATTAGTATATTCTCAATGTTGTAATCAAGTTATTGATACAAGCTTGCGTTATACAGCAAAACCACTATTAAAACTTGAAGAAGCTAAATTTGAACAAGAAAAAAAAGCTGAGAATGATAATACAAAAAAAGTAGAAGCTGAAGCTAAAAAAGAAGAACAAAGTAATTCTACAAATACAGATAAAGCAGACAATAAAAAAGATCAGCTTTTAGATATATCTGTTTAATCTTAATATTAAGCGGCAGAATTTGTCCGCTTTCCGTGCTACACACTTAGACAACCCTAGCACCCATTTTAGTACAAAACATATAGCACCTATAAGGTGTATTTTATTTAGAGAAGAAAAGAAAAGGTGCTTCTTTTGAAAACCTTATCTTGCTTCTTCTCTTCTTCATCACGGTGATTGCTATTTAATGGCATTAAAAGCCGTATTTTTAAAAGTGTTTAAAAAGATTTTCTAAATCATTCATTGGTATGGTTTCTTTGATATTTACAACCGCACTCCATTTATAGTTTTTTACTTAAAAATTTTATCCTATAAGTTTGATATATTTTTCATAGCATTATTTATGATTTCATTTTTTAACGCAATTGTTTGTTTAAAATAACTAAGTGATGAAAATCTTTATTATGTTGGATTTGTATAAAATTGGATTTTAAAATTAATACTATATATTTATCTCATTGTCATGTTTATCTATAATTATTTTAAAATAATTGATAATTTTTTCAGGATTTTTATTCCATTTCTTCAAATGTTTAAAAATCAAAACTGCTATATTTATTTTAAGCTTCATTGTAGTTGGTTTTAACAAGATCAAATCAGTGATTTACACATAAATATGGCTTAGTTATATCAATCAAGCAATGAAGAAGATTATATTTTTTAAAAAAGAAAGAATTTTACTTGTAGTTCATACTATATAGAAGGCAGTACGGCATACATTATTTCAACATCAAACTTAATCAATATTTTTTAAAGATTATTGCAGTGGTTAGATGTTTATTATCTTTAATATTCAAGAAGAGTATAAAATAAATATTATTTCATGTTATCAACTTAGAAAACAAGAGTATAATTTATTCTTATATCATTTAACGACTCATAAAAAAGAAAGAGTAATCATTAAATAAATCTTGATTATTATTACAATAATATAATAATTGCTACAATATACCTTAGAATAATTATACAAAATATTTTAAAATTAATTTCTTATACTTATTTTATATTGCTTCAATGTGAGGATTAAAAGCATCAAGATAAAATATTATCACACAAGTTCGAACACATTTGGCACTTTCTTAGTTAATAAAACTACTATCTTTTATTTACCAATCAAGAAATATTTGATTAATAAAACTAACTAAGGAATATTTATCCCCAAACAGATTATTTATTTAGATGTATAAAAGGATTTGCTAAATTAAGAGAATATAGTTATATTTTTGAAATAAAACATAAAATAATAGAACAAAGAATAAAAATTATATCTTTCATAAGCATCATGGTTTAAAAGCTACTTTAGAAGCTTTTAATATAGATAAAAAGACACTTTTTAGAAAACAAGAAATTTATCACAAAAATAATGATAATTTAAATACCCTAAATACAAAATACACTAAAGTAAAAAATATAAGAAGTTCTTTTGATTTGGAAATTACTTTAAATATTAAAATACTTAGGCATATTTATATAAATTTAGATAAAGAAAGATTGTATTATTTTTTAAAGCCTTTTTTATAATAAAACCTCCTAGTGTTTCCACCATAAGAAGAATCATCTCTAAAGATAAAATGAGAATAACACTTACAAGAATTAATTATCTAGGCCAAAATAAAAGCTACAAGAGAGAGTTAAAAATAGATAACTAAAAAAATCTTAAAACAACTCCTATGAATACTTGGGCAATAGATACTATAAAATATGTCGATAATAAAATAAAAATATATACTTACTATGATAGATTTAGTTACAAGAATTGATTATACTGTAGCTTTATCTCCTAAAAAGACAAGATATACTAGCATATCTTAAAAGTTTTGTTATTATCTTAAAAACTAATAATATTCATAAAAGAATTTAGCATACTCACAGATAATGGCTGTGAATTTAAAAAACTATGAATGTTTTATTAAAGGAACTTAACACTACTCATTATTATACTTATCTAAAGAATCTTAGAATGAATATTCATAATGAAATATTTAATAAAACCTTAAAAGAAGCATTTGCTAATCATTATAAAGATTTATTATTTATAGATCTTAAAGAATTTAATCAAGAAACGATTAAGTAGTTAGCAGCTTATAATACTATCTTGTTATATCCAGCTTTAAAATATAAAGTCTCCTCATTTGCTCTTCATCAATTAAGAAATATTTTTATTTGTTAGACTTTAAATCAATATTGTTTTTCTTGCACTCTAAAAATTTTAATACATTACCTATTTAACAAAAAATATCATTTTTTTACATTTTTACAATAAAATACAAAGCATGTGCAATATTAATTAATAAATCATACGCCTATTAAACTCGCCATTTATTCTTGTTAAATATATTTTATCTATTTTATTCTTTGTATTGTATTTTTAAATTTTCAATAATTTTAGAAATTTTAAATTAATTTGATTTCAATATTGCTAAAAAATATCTGTTGAAATAGATTATAAATTATTTTTATATAATGGTTGCGAAGGGGAGATTTGAACTCCCGACCTTCGGGTTATGAGCCCGACGAGCTAACCACTGCTCTACTTCGCGGCATCATATGAAGTGGATGGGGTAAAGGGATTCGAACCCCTGAATGACAGGACCAAAACCTGTTGCCTTACCGCTTGGCGATACCCCAATAGAAATTTTTTATTTAAATTAAAAGTGATATTATATATTATTTTTTATACAATGTCAAGAAAAATGCTATAATATTTTTAAAATATTTTCAAGGAATGATTTTATGGGATATATAAGTATAGAACAAGCTATAAAAGAACTTCAAGATGGTAAAATGTTAGTAATGGTGGATGCAGAAGATAGGGAAAATGAAGGGGATTTGATTTTCCCTGCACAATTTAGCTCACAAGAAAAAGTAAATTTTACCATCACTCACGCAAGAGGTGTGGTATGTGTAGCATTAAGTGAGAACTTAGCTAAAAAATTTGAACTACCTTTAATGGTACCTAAAAACACATCAAATCACGAAACAGCTTTTACCATCACTGTCGATGCAAAAAATGCAACAACAGGAGTAAGTGCCTACGAAAGAGATATGACTATACAAATTTTTGCTGATGATAATGCAAAGGCGAGTGATTTTGTGCGTCCTGGACATATTAATCCTTTGATAGCAAAAAAAGGTGGAGTTTTAGAAAGAACGGGCCATACAGAAGGAACAGTGGATTTATGTCGTTTGGCAGGATTAAAAGAAGCATGCGTAATATGTGAAATTGTTAAAGATAATGGAGATATGGCTAGAAGAAGCGATTTGCTTGAGTTTTGCAAAAAACATAATATTAATATGATTACTATTTCAGATTTAATCGAGTATCGTTTAAAAAATGAAAGTTTGATTTCTTTAATTAAAGAAGAAGAAAGTATTTTAGCAGGTTTTAAAGCTAAAAAAATGACTTTTAAAGATCACAATGAAAATGAACACATAGCTTTTAGTTTTGGCACTTTGAAAGAATGCGAGAATGTTAAATTTTATCTTAGTGGAAGCGACTTTGAGCTTCTAACTTCTAATAAATTTAATGAATTATTAAAACAAATTGAATTTTTAAGTCAAAAAGGTGGTGTAATCATTTTCATGAAAAATGAAAAACAAGAAAACATACAATTTAAAAATTATGGCATAGGAGCGCAAATTTTAAGGTATTTAAAAATTTCAAAAATCAAACTTCTAAGTCAAAATACCGATAAAGAATTTATAGGCTTAAAAGGCTTTGGGCTTGATATTACAAGCAGTGATTTTAAAGCTTAAATTCTAAAAACTTAAACTTATCGCCAAAGTTAAACATCAAATTTTTACTTTGGTTGATAAAGTTTTTATAAATTTGGAGGTTAATATTTTTAACTTGCTCGATAATTTCTTCTAAGCCAAAATCAATTAAAGCTTGATTTTGATTTTTATATTCTAACACCTCAAAGCCCTCTTCTTTTAAAACTTGTAAAAAATGATCAAAATTTACATTATATGTAATATCGCTTTTAGCAAAAAAATCTTTTAAGTTTTCTTCAAAAAGATTATACACTTGGTGATTTTTATACATTCTAATACTAATTTTTTCTTCTTTTTTTGCATAATCAAAACATGCAAAAGTTAGTTTTTCACAGGTTTGTTTTAATTTGGATAAAAAGGGTTTATAAGAAATACAAAGCTCGCTATTAGTGATAGAATATTTTTCACATTCTTTTAAAAGATCTTCATTCATAGCTTTAAAAACAATGTTTAAATCATCATCAACATATGCCATTGTTCTATCTTTTATAAGCTCACACGCAAAACAATCAAATAATTCATTAGCGTAAAAAAAGGCGTTTTTAAAATGACATTCTTCTAAAGAATTATAAATTTTTACATCCAAATCATACTCATCAAAAAGTTTTTTTTGAACACATTTTAATTTTTCATGTGGCTCTACGATAAAACACTCAATCTGCTCTAAAATATCAGCCCTAAGAGTGTATAGAGCTTGTATAAAATCAAGCATTAAATGCCCTTCATTTGCCCCTATTTCTACAACTTCAACCGGTAAAATTAGCTTTTTATCATCTATAAGTTTTAAAAAATGATTAGCTAAGAGTGTTCCAAACAGATTTCCCACGCTAACTGCGGTATAAAAATCTCCATTTTTACCAACACTCACAGCTTGGGAGTAATATTTATCAATCCAATTTTGAAAAAACTCACTAAAAGCTATCATTATAAAGCATTAAATTTGACTATAAAATCAAGTGGATCAACTTGCACACCATTAACTAAAATTCCAAAATGCAAATGTGGCCCTGTAACCCTACCGCTAGCTCCACTCAAACCTATAAGCTCACCCTTTTTTACCTTTTGTCCTACTTTTACATTAAGTTTTGATAGATGATAATACTGAGAATAAATCCCATATCCATGATCAATTACCACTGAATTTCCTGCATAATAACGATTTGAAGCAATCCTTACAATACCATCATTGCTAGCATAAATTTTTGTCCCACTTGCTGCTCTAAAATCAGTTCCGCTATGATAACTTTTAAGAGTATCATTAAACAATCTTGCTTTTCCAAAAGCACTTGTAATTTTACTTTCTAAAGGGTATGTAAAATTGCCTTCAAATAAAGCCATATTGGTATAAGTATTATAAACCTTAATAGCTTCTTGATATTCTTTGCTAATGCGATCAAGTGTTTCTTTAGGTGGATTAACCTTAGAAGCACTAACTTTTAAAAATTCTTTTTTATAGTTTCCTTCGCTAAATTTTATGTTAATTTCTTCTTTGGAATTATCTTTAAATTCAGCTATTAATTTTCTATCTTTAGGATTTTTATAAGGTATGGCTATACTAACAATGACTTTATTTTTATACTCAAAAAAAGGAAGTTTTTTAGAATTTGAGCTAATTTGTAAAAAATTATTTTTATCAAATTCTAAAAAAATTACTTGACCTTTTACAAGCTCAATCTCTCTAGCTTCTAATGCAAATACCAAAAAACAAAGTAAAAAAAGAATTTTTTTCATACACTAAGCTCTTTAATATCAGCTATTTTTAAAAACTCACGATAAATTGCACATACTAAAGCTTGACGATTGTTTTTAATATTTTCATCTTTGTCATTAATCATTACTTTATCAAAAAAAGCATCAATTTGTGGTTTTAGTGCAAAAAGGCTTTCTAAAAGCTCTTGGGTGTTATTTTCTTTTGTTTTACACTGCATAAAAGCTTGGTATAAATCTTTTTCCTCTTGAGTGTTAAACAAATTTTCATTAATTTGAACTTCACTTAATATTGCAATATTTGCCAAGCGCTTAAAAGTAGCAAAATTTTGACTAAAATCTGCCTTATTTGCACTTTGTATTAAAGCTTTAATACAAGAATCAATATAAATAACATCATAAGTTTTAGAGCTAAGCACAGCTTTAACAAAAGAAGCATTAACCTCATAAAAAGTATATAAACGCTCTAAGATAAAGTCTAGTAAAATTTTCAAATCAAAGCTTTTATATTCACTAGCTATTACTTCTAAAAATATCTTAAGATCAAAATTTTTATTTAAAGCTAGAATAATTTTTAAAACACCATTTGCTGCTCTTCTTAAAGCATAAGGATCTTTTGTACCACTTGGGATTTTCCCCATTGAAAAAAGCCCCATGAGTGTATCAAATTTATAAGCTAAAGCTACAATAGAACTAAATTCATTACTTGGCATAGCTGAATTATCGCCATTTGGAAGATATTGTTCTTTAATCGCTAAAGCAAGCTCATCACTCATACCCATAGCTTTAGCATAATAAGATCCCATAATACCTTGAAGATCAGTAAATTCATACACCATTTGAGTGCTTAGATCAGCTTTTGAGTATTCTATGGCTTTTAAGATTTCATCTTTTTGAGTATTAGCAAAAACTTCACAAAGCTTAGTAGCGATTTTTTGCTCTCTAATGATTTTATCTTTTAAGCTTCCAAGTCCTTCAAGATATACCATTTGACTTATTTTATCATTATTTAAGCCCTGTGCTAAGTCATTTTTCCAAAAAAACATCGCATCGCTCAATCTTGCTCTTAAAACCCTTTCATTTCCATTAATGATTTTAGAATAATCTTTACAAACCGCATTAGAAACTACGATAAAATGATTGCTTAAAGTATTGTTTTTAAATACTGCAAAATAGCGTTGATTTTCTCTCATAGAAGTAATTATCACTTCGCTTGGGATTTCTAAATACTCTTTTTCAAAATGCCCTAATAATGCCTTTGGATACTCTGTGATAGCTACAACTTCAGCTAAAAGCTCATCATCTTCTGCAATAGTAATATCATTTTCTTTTTCAAGTGTCTTTAACTGCTCAATAATAAGCTTTTTTCTTTGTTCTTGATCTAAAATAATATAATTTTGCTCTAGAGTTTTAAGATACTCATCAATATTTGAAAAAGGTATTAAATCATAACTAACACTTCTATGAACAAAAGTGCTTTTTGCGCTTTTAACGCCATAGCTTTCAAATTCAATCAATTCATCATTTAAAATACAACAAAGCGAGCGAATAGCTCTGATAAATTCAAAGCTACCATCACCCCATCTCATAGTTTTACCAAAACTCAAGCTTTTTAAAAAAGCCTCGATCATTTGAGCTAAAACCACCTTGCTTTGCAAGCCTTGTACTTGTTTTTGACAATACAATACTTCTTTACCCTTAATTTCTTTAAATTCAAGCTCTTCTTCTTTTAAACCACTTTTTTCTAAAAAGCTAAATCCTGCTTGAGTAAGCTTTCCATCTTTATAAGCTATCGCCTTAGGTGCGCCTATAAATTCCACAAAAGAATCATCTTGTTTTTCTTTAAAATTTTCATGGATAAAAACCAATCTTCTAGGAGTATAGAAAAATTTAAATTCAGATTCTAAATGATACTCTTGTAAAATCTTTTCCCATTTTTTAGTAATATTTGGAAGTTCTTTTAATAAAGGAATAGCAGGAAGTTCTTCTGTACCTATTTCTATTAACAATTTCATTTTACACTCTTTTTTAAAAATTTTTTAGTGTATTTTACCTATTTTTTTTAAAATCTTTCTTTGTTTTTAATTTTTCTTCTCTTTGTTTGGCTTTTTCTTGCATTTGGCGGTTAAAGCCAAACACAAGAAAAACCATAAAAGCTACAAACAAAGCAATAATAATATAATCTATCATTAGTCCCAACACTCTGCGTTTTTAATACCAAGCTTTGAAGCACTAAACACTGGATCTCTACCTTGTCTTTTTTGCTCGCTAAAATCTTTTAATACCTTTTTCACTATACCACCAAGCAATAAAATAGAAATGATATTAATCGTAGCCATAAACGCCATAGTAGTATCAGCTAAATCCCACGCAAATTTTAAATCCATATTTGCACCAATAAAAATCATAAGCACGGCACTTGCTTTAAAAAGATTAATAATAATAGGATTTTGAGTAAGGTATTTAATATTTGCTTGAGCATAATAATAATTTCCTATCAAAGAAGTAATAGCAAATAAAACTATACTAACAGTAGTAAAATGTACACCTAGATTTCCATAATATTCTTTCATGGATTCTTGCACTAAAGGTAGTGCTGTTAAAATAGGCTTACCGTCTACACCAATATTATTAGCATAAGCAAGTGAAAATAATACCAAAAATCCTGAACTTGTACAAATAATCACATCAATTAACACAGAAAATGCTTGAATAACCCCTTGTTTTGCAGGGTGAGTTGTAAGAGCTGAAGCTGCTGCATTTGGTGCTGAACCCATACCTGCTTCATTAGAAAATAATCCTCTTTTTATACCTATAACCAAAGCAGAACCTGCAAATCCACCAAAAATAGCTTCAAAATCAAAAGCGCTTTTAAAAATCATAGAAAACACTTCAGGAATTTTATCAAAATTCATAAACATCGCTATAATAGATAAACCAACATAAATCATCGCCATAATAGGAACGATGACCGAGCTTACTTTACCTATTTTAGTATGATCACCAAAAAACATATAAGCAGCAAAAATAGCCAAAATAGCCCCTATTACAATAGGCCACCAACTTTGCGAAAAACTTACTTCGCTAGCATCAACCATACCTTTATAATAAAACTCAAATGCTGAAGTCATAGTTTGACTTTGAAGTCCATTAAATCCATAAGCATAAGTAATGATTAAAATCACCGCAAATATAGCACCAAGCCATTTTAAATTTAAAGCTTTACTAATATAATAAGCAGGGCCACCTTTAAAACTTTTACCATCACGGCTTTTATAAACTTGTGCTAAAGTGCTTTCTGCAAAAGCCGAAGCGCCGCCAAAAAATGCCATAGCCCACATCCAAAACAAAGCACCAGGTCCGCCCAAAACAACCGCTACTGCAATACCTGCAATATTTCCTATACCAACTCTTGAAGCTGTTGAAATCATCAAAGCCTGAAAAGGAGTAATATGGTGTTTTTCATGTTTTTCTTGCTTTTCTGTCAAAATGTCAAACACATAAGGAAGCATTCGAAATTGCACAAAACCCGTCAAATAACTATAATAAAACCCTACAATAATAAGCAAAATAACCAAAATGGAATAATACTGATTATTTACAAAGCCAACAAATTGGGATATTAAATCCATATTTATCTCCTTTTTATAATTTAATCGAGTGTAAATTTATCATAAAAAAATGAATTTGCTACAAAAAAATATAATTTTATATTAATTTTATTTTATTTTTTACAGCTATGTGAAAATTTAACTCACGATATTTACCAAAAAAACACATAAAAATGCTTTTAAGTAAAAAGAAAACTTAATTTTTATACACTTAGTTTTTTTAAAATTTTATAAGGTGTTTAAATTGAAACAAAATACGATGAAAATTTTTGTATTTTTTGCCATTATTGTTTTTTGGGCTTATTTTTCATTTCCTATTGAAATTTTACAAGTTAAAGATCAAAATGGCTTAGCTACAGGAGAATATGCTTATACTATAGAAGCCAAAGCTTATGTTCATAGTTATTTCACAACACTTGGCTTAACAGTGGGTGGAATTTTAATAGGAATAGCACTTGGTTTTTTCCTAGCATTTTTAAGATTTTTAGAAATCCAAAGTTTAAATTTCATCATAGATGAATACATAGACATTATACGCGGAACCCCTCTGCTTTTACAGCTTTTGATTTTCTCAGTAGTGATTTTTGCTACTTGGAGTGATAATTTTTATGTAGCTATTATTGCACTTGGACTTAATAGTTCTGCTTATGTAGCTGAAATCGTAAGAAGTGGAATTCAAAGTGTAGACAAAGGACAAATGGAAGCATCAAGAGCAATGGGGCTTAATTATTCTGCTTCTATGAGACTAATCATCTTTCCGCAAGCGATTAAAAATATCTTACCTTCTTTAATGAATGAATTTATTTCTTTATTTAAAGAAACTTCAATAGTGGGCTATATTAGCGTTATGGATATTACCATGCAAAGTAAAAGCTTACAAGCAATTTATTACAACCCTAAACCTATTATTTTTACAGGGCTTGTATATTATGTAAGCGTTAAAATTTTAACACTGATTGCAAGATTTATAGAAATGAGATTAAATAAACATGATTAAAATAGAAAATTTGATTAAAAAATATGGAGATTTAGAAGTTTTAAAAGATATTAGCATTGAAGTACATAAAGGTGATATTATTGCTATTATAGGGCCTAGCGGAGGTGGAAAAAGTACTTTTTTACGCTGTTTAAATAAACTTGAAACACCAGATAGTGGTAATATTTATATCAATAACATTAATATACTTGATAAAAAAACAGATATCAATAAAATTCGACAAAAAGTAAGCATGGTATTTCAACATTTTAATCTTTTTAATAATAAAAATGTTTTGGAAAATTTATGCCTAGTGCCAGTACAAACAAAAATCATGGGTAAAGATGAAGCAGTAAAAAAAGCACGAGAATTACTCAAAAAAGTTGGCCTAAGTGATAAAGAAAATTATTTTCCTCATAAGCTTTCAGGTGGACAAAAACAGCGTATTGCCATAGCAAGATCATTAATGATGAATCCTGATGTGATTTTATTTGATGAGCCAACTTCAGCTTTAGATCCTGAAATGATAGGTGAAGTTTTAAATATCATGAAAGAAGTAGCTAAAGAAGGTCTAACCATGCTTGTAGTTACACATGAAATGGGATTTGCAAGAAATGTAGCTAATCGAATTTTCTTTATGGATAAAGGCATTATAGCAGTAGATGAATGTCCTAAAATAGCTTTTGAAAACCCAAAAAATGAAAGATTGAAAGAATTTTTAAATCAAGTTTTAAATCATTAAAATTTTTCAAAAGAGGCAAAATTTTGCCTCAAAGCTTCATAACTCACTATGCCTACACTTGTAGCTAAATTTAAACTTCTACCACAATCTTTCATCGGTATAGTAATGGCATTTTCCCATTTTTTTTGCATTAAATCCATAGGTAAGCCAAAACTTTCACTTCCAAAAAATAAAAAATCACCTTTTTGATAATTTACATCAAAATAAGCTTGAGTAGTTTTAGTTGTCGCAAAGAAAAATCTATCTTGAAATTTTTCATACTCTTTTAAAAAATCTTCTAAATTATCCCATAAAAAAGGATTTAATTTTTTCCAATAATCAAGTCCTGCTCTTTTAACTGCCTTTTCATCAATACTAAAAAGTGGATTGATAATATGTAAAGCAAAACCTGCATTAAAACACATTCTACCTATACTTCCTGTATTTTGTGGTATGCGAGGCTCAACTAAGACTATATGAAACATCTTTTTCCTTGAAATGGTGTCCCCAGCAAGGTTTGAACTATGCTATAAAATAGCTTATTTATAGATATTTTATACCAAAAAATTCACAAATAGGTATAAAATGGGTATAATTTGCTAAGAACATATATTTTTTTATTTTCCAAAAAGATACTTTAAAATATATTAGACAAAACTTAATTATCTAAATTATATCTCAACATCTTTTTCATTTAAAATATCTAAGGTGTCAAAACTATACCAGTTTTCATTTAGTAGATTTTTAGTTACCATTTCAATATCTTCCTTTGAAGCCTCTCCAAAAAAAACATACTCATCAATATCACTATTTTCATCTAAAGGCAAACTAGCTTCTTTTAAATTAGAGCTTAAAAATATATCACTAATATAACCTATAATATCTAAAGATGTAGCATCTTTATTAATTAAAACATCAACTATAGGGGTTTGATTAGATATTGCTGTATTAATATCAACTCCTATTTTATATCCAACACTTACCAATCCTGCAACGGCTAAAACCAATTTTAAAGCTTTATTTATTTTAGATAAAGAGCTTCCTTTATCTACTATGCCTAAAAAACTTAATGCATCGATAACACCTCCAAGCGTACTAAGCGCGATTGTTATATTGGTTATAATTGTGGCTGAAGCTCCGCCTATCATACCGCCCAAAGCTCCGCCTATAACTCCACCTGTATAAAAACTAATAAAAACAATCACAGCAGAAACAACAGGAGCTATTATAAACTCCCACCATTCCTTATCCTCTTTCACATAAAGATCATACATACTATCCCATAAAATAAACCATCTATCTTTTCTTCCATAAGGCATATTGCTTTCATTATTATAACAAGGCATCAATGAGATATTTTTATAAAAAAAACTACTCCGACTTCTCAAAACAACAGGCTCTTGATAAGCTATATTATTTAAATTAGAAAGAAATGCTAGAGGGTGAAATATATCGCCTAATTTAGAAACATTGATGTTATTGTTAAATGCACTTAAAAAATCAATATTAGATATTTTTTCAGGTACAATAAATACATTTTTATTTAATCTCAAGAACTCATCATAATATGGTCTTAAATTGTAATATCTACCATCTTCACTCTCTACTAAACTTGGCTTAAATTTGTCTTTATCCGGTAAAATAAAATTAGGTTTTACAAGCTCATTATTAACTATATTAGATTTTACAAAAATATATTTTGGCTTACCATATCCAGGGACTATAGCACCATAAAAGCCATGTATTTTTTCAAAAGTAAGATCATGTAGATAATAAAAATTCTTTAGCTCTTCTTTGTATTTTAAAAGATAGCTAGGGTTTGTAACAACATTTTTTCCATGAAAATCAAAACTAAACAAGCTTAAATTTTGTCTTTTCCTTATAATTTGACAAGTATCATGATATATTCCACTTTTATCTCCAGGGTCTCCTCTATACCACTCATAAGGGTTTTGACCTACAAAAAACTGATTTAACCCCAAATCCCCACTATTATGGTAATTATATGGAGCTCTAGAAGGACTTTTAATATCATAAAAATCAATTCCATAGGAATTTGGGAAGAGCGGGTGATAAATTCTTGTTTTTACAGCCCTACCTTTTCTTATTAATTGTTTATGCAAAAGCTCTACATATTTATGTACAAAGGTAGTTCCGTATAAAAACCAAGCTTGATAGCATTCTACATATCCTATGTCATTTGCATTCTGTGGATATTTAGCTCTTAAAAAATATTTTGGAGTTCTATATTTTTTATCAATCATTTATCTATATTTTCAATTTTTTCTTTTACCCAAGATTCCAACTCTTTTGGTATTTCAAGCCCACCTGCGCTTAGCCCAAAACTATATCCTTGTGCAACTTTTGCCGCTTCTATTCTTAACATATCATCTATTTGTTCTCGTTGTCTATCTATGAGTGCGGGTTTTTTCTTTTCAGTTTCTATTTGTGCTTGTATAAGTTTTATTTTCTCGCTATTAAGTTCATTTTCATCGCCTTGCAAAATCATACCTAATGCTGTTGTTTGGCTTTGTGCTACTATGCTTTGTCCTACTAAAGATAATGCATTCGCTAAAGTTTTAAACTGCTCTTCATTTTTAATAACATCATTTTTTATACTATCATCTAATATCTTTTTTAATTCTCCAAATGGAGACTTTTCCGCCAAGCTTAACTCTAAAATTTCGGGATATATTTTTTTAAATTGACTTAATCTTTGCTCATAATTCATCATTCAACTCCTTAATTTTATCCATATTGATCTCGCATTGCTTATAGTGATAAAAAAGCTCACTATAAGCTTTTAATATATCTTTTTCATCTTGCACTATAGGTTTATGTGCTCTATCAAATTCTAAAAGCTCATTTGGTATTTGCACTTTTTGAATTTGTATTTTGGTTAATACTTGTGTTTTGCTCCCACAGCCTATCAAGCATAACATTAAAAAGCTTAGTAGTGTTAGTTTCATTGCTTTTGGATATATAGTTTTTAACATCATTAATCCTTGTTTTGATTTGATTTTTTTGAGTATTTGCATGAAAGAGTGCTTTTAGCTCTTGCTCGTGTCTTGTTTTAAGCTCTTGAGTAATCCTCGTGAGTTCATTATTTACACCCAAAGCTAAATTTAAATCACTTTGACTTTTTTCTAATTTTGCGTTTGTACTATCTAACTTAAGATATAAAAATACATTAAGCATAAGCATTAGAGCTAAAACA
>NZ_JAKMSF010000013.1:0-33554 GCF_025772505.1 Campylobacter sp. CNRCH_2016_3089 | reverse complement strand
GGAAGGGGTGGAAAGTGATGATAAAGACTTGATAAAGTCTTTATCATATAAAATTATTTTTCCCCTATATAAATAAAATGCTGTATACTTCCTTCAAAATTATATAAATTTATTAATTCATAATCTCCCCAAAATAATGGTTTAAAAGGTTTAAATTTTTCTTTTAATTCTTCAATCGTATTTGTAAAATTTATATAAGTAGATTCGCCATTTAATCTTGGACTAGATTTTACTTCCACTAAACCATTATCTTTAACATCTCCTGCAACAAATTCTTGATAAGCTTTAGAGCTAATCATTGTCGCGAAAATTATTGCTCCATCATTACATAAATCATAAAATTCTTCAATAGTTTTTTGAAAGTCTTTGTTTGGTAGATAATATAAACTTTGATTTGCAAAAATAAAATCCATTTTTACATCAAATAAATTTTTAAAACTAGAATTTGATGTAATAACATGAAAATTATTTTCATTTATCTTAGGATCTTTTTTCCAAGTATTTTTTAAGCTAGGAACAATATCTATACCATAAGCATTAATACCCCCCCCCCCGTTACATCTTGAAAATACTTAGAATGAACTCCATTTCCACAACCAAAATCAAGTAAATTTCCACTTGTTTTGTTTAATTTGTATTTTAAGATTCTCTCATAAAATCTTATAACATGTCCATCTGGATATTGTAAGCCATATCCTTCATTGTCATATTTTTTAGTATATCCTGATAGTGAATTATCCATCATTTCTCCTTTAAATTTAAGATATAAATTGATTATACAATAAAATAAGTCTTTGTTATTTATTTTTTAACAAATTTACACTTAGCAAAACAACAAAACTAAAAATTAAAAGTATGAGACTATAAATATGAGCTGTGGCAAAATCTAAATTTTCCATACTTTCATATATAGCAATACTAGCTACTTTTGTTTCTCCGCTTAAAGAACCACCTATCATTAATACTATACCAAACTCGCCCATAGTATGTGCAAAACTTATTACTAAAGCACTGAGTATAGCTGGTTTGATACTTGGTAAGATTACTTTAAAAAGTGTGATGAAAGAATTTTTTCCCAAAGAAAAACTTGCTTCTATAATATTTTTAGAAATTAAAGACATTGCATTATATAAAGGATTAAACATAAAAGGTAAAGAGTAAATGCAACTTGCTATTACCAAGCCTTCAAAAGTAAAAGCTAAAGTGATATTAAAATATTTTTCTAAAAATTCTCCAAAAAAAGAATATTTTGAAAATAAAATCAACAAGTAAAAACCAACAACAGACGGTGGTAAAACTAAAGGTAAGGTTATTATAGTTTCTAGAATTTTTTTTGCTCTAAATTGCTTAAAAGTAAAAACCCAAGCAAGAGGTATGCAAAAACAAAACAAAATTATACAAGTAATAATAGAAAGTTTTATGGAAACTAAAAAAGGCGTCCAATCTATACTTAATAATAATTGCGTCATTATAAAACTTTCTCAAGTCAAAAAGACTTGAGATTATTTTCCTAAATTTGGCTCCATTTCTATAATTTTCCAAGGAAGTCCTTGAGTATTTAACTCATCCATGAAAGGTTTGGCGTCAAATTCTTCCATGTTAAACACACCTTTTCCTTGCCAAATTCCTTTAGCAATTAATTTCGTACCTATCATAGCAGGGACACCTGTAGTATAGCTTACAGCTTGCGCTCCAGTTTCTTTAAAGCATTCTTCGTGATTACAAACATTGTAAATATAAACTTGTCTATCTTTTCCATCTTTTACACCACGAATCACACAACCTATATTAGTGTAACCTTTAGTACGAGGGCCCAAACTAGCAGGATCAGGAAGTAAAGTTTTTAAAAATTCTATTGGTATTATCTCTCTACCTTGATGCATAATAGGTTTAATGCCTAGCATACCAACATTTTCAAGACATTTCATATGAGTTAAATAACTTTGTCCAAAAGTCATAAAAAATCTTATTCTTTTTAGACCTTTGATATTTTTTACTAAACTTTCAAGCTCTTCATGATAAAGCAAATAACTATCCTTTACTCCTACTTCAGGATAATCCCACTCCATTTTTATTTCCATAGGTTCAGTTTCTATCCATTTTCCATTTTCCCAATAACGACCTTTAGCAGATACTTCTCTTAAATTTATCTCAGGGTTAAAATTAGTTGCAAAGGCATATCCATGATCACCTGCATTACAATCTAGTATATCAATATAATGAATTTCATCAAATAAATTTTGTTGCGCATAAGCACAAAATACATTAGTAACACCTGGATCAAAACCACTTCCTAAAAGTCCTAAAATTTCTGCTTGTTTAAACTTATCATTTCTTAACCATTGTTCTTTATATTCAAATTTAGCTAAATCAGGATGTTCATAATTTGCAGTATCTACATAGTGAATATTAGTTTGAATACACGCATCCATTAAAGCAAGATCTTGATAAGGCAAAGCCACATTTAACAAAATTTCAGTTCCTGTTTTTTTAATAAGTTCTACAACAGCAGATGTGTCATCTGCATCTATTTGCTCAGTTTGAATTTCTATACCTAAACGCTCTTTTATAAAAGCTGCTATTTCATCACATTTACTTTTAGTTCTACTTGCTAGAGTTATTTTACTAAAAACATCACTATTCATTGCACATTTTACAGTTGCAACGCGACTTACACCACCTGCACCTATAATTAAAAGATTTTTCATTAACTATCCTTAATTTTTTTGAAAATTGTAACAAAAAAACTTTATAAAGCATTGAAATAAAAAATAATTTTTATAATGTTTTTTTAAAATAAAACAAGTAAAATGATGATTTTTTAAATTTTTTAAGGACACTTATGAAATTACAAAGTGTGGAATTTTCTTATCCTATTATTATTACTTTTATTACCTATGCATTTTTAATGCTTTTTATAGGTTTTTATTTTTACAAAAAAAATCAAAATAGTAAAGATTATTTTGTTGGAAATGCATCAATGGGACCTATAATATCTGCCTTAAGTGCAGGTGCTTCTGATATGAGTAGTTGGCTTTTAATGGCTTTTCCCGGTGCTTTATACGCAGCTGGATTGGGACAAATTTATATAGCCATAGGTTTAAGTTTTGGTATGTTTCTAAACTGGACCTTTGTTGCTAAAAGATTAAAGATTTTTTCTCAAATAGCCAAAGAATGTATTACAATTCCTGATTTTTTTGAAAGTCGCTTTCATGATGATAGACATATTTTAAGAAGTATTTGTGCGGTAGTTATTTTAGTATTTTTTACTATTTACATTAGTGCTGGATTAGTAAGTGGTGCTAAACTTTTTGAAAGTGTATTTAATTTGCCTTATATTTTTGCATTGAGTATTGGATTTTTAGTTATTGTTTTATATACTTTTTTAGGTGGCTATAAAGCCGTATGCTGGACTGATATGATACAAGGACTTTTAATGATGAGTTCATTAATCACCATTCCTTTTGTGATGATTTTTGAACTTGGCGGCTTTGGCGAAGCTTTTTCTACTATAAATGATGTAAAACCTCAAGCTTTTGGTTTAGATGGTGGTGGTTGGCTAGTGGTAGCATCAACCTTGGCCTGGGGGCTTGGATATTTTGGCCAACCTCATATTTTAATTCGCTTTATTTCTATAAAAAATGTAAAAGAAATTCCTACTGCGACTTTTATAGGCATAACTTGGATGGTAATTTCTCTATTTGGTGCTGCTATGATAGGATTTTTAGGTATTGCTTATATAGCTAAATTTGATCTTACTTTAAATGATCCTGAAAGAATATTTATTGTAATGTCTCAAGTGCTTTTTAACCCTTGGGTGGCGGGAATTTTACTCAGTGCAATTTTAGCAGCCATTATGAGTACTGCAAGTTCTCAATTGCTAGTATGCGCTTCCAGCTTGGTACAAGATTTTTATACACAAATCTTAAAAAGAAAAACAAATGATAAAAATATTACTTTGTTATCACGCTTAGGTGTTTTGATTGTAGCGTGTGTAGCTTTTATACTTTCACTTGATACTCAAAGTCAAATTTTAAGCATAGTCTCTTATGCTTGGGCAGGTTTTGGAGCTAGTTTTGGAAGCGTTATTTTATTTTCTTTATTTTATAAAAATATGAGCAAAGAAGGTGCGATAGCTGGAATGGTTAGTGGAGCTTTAACTGTTGTATTTTATAAGCATTTTGGTTCAAATTTTATAGAAATTTATGAAATCATTCCTGGATTTTTAGTCGCAAGTTGTTTTATTATGATTTTTAGTATAATATTTAAAGCAAAAAAACACACAATAAAACATTATGAAAAAATGCTGAAAGAAATTTAAAATGTTTAAATCTTTTTTTTATTCTAAAAAATGGGCTTTATGGGCTTACTTGGGTCTGTTTTTTTTATTGTCTTCTTTATTAGCACAAACCTCTATTAATGTAGCAATAAATGAATGGTATAAAGAATTTTACGATGTTTTACAAGATGCAAAAAATCATAGCATAAATGATTTTTATTATTTTATTAAACAATTTTTATATTTAGCACTGCCTTATGTATTAATCGCTACTATCACGCAATATTTTGGAAGCATATATGCTTTTAAATGGCGCGAGGCTATGACTTTTGATTATATTAAATTTTGGCAAAAAAAAGATGATAACATAGAAGGTAGTTCACAAAGAATTCAAGAAGATATCTATAATTTTTCAAAAATCATAGAAAGTTTAGGGTTAGCTTTTGTCAAAGCAATTATGACTTTAGTTGCTTTTGTGCCAATTTTATGGATGTTAAGTGCACATGTTAATTTACCTATCTTAAAAGATATTAATGGCTCTTTAGTATGGATTGCATTTTTGGTTTCTTTAGGAGGTTTAGTTATATCATGGTTTGTAGGTATAAAACTACCTGGACTAGAATATAACAATCAAAAAGCCGAAGCTGCTTTTAGAAAAGAACTTGTTTTTGCTGAAGATGATAGAAAAAATTATGCAAGCGATGAAAGTATTTTAAGTTTATTTACCGGGCTTAAAATCAATTATAAAAGATTATTTTTACATTATGGGTATTTTAATATATGGCTTTATTTATTTGAGCAAATCATGGTTATAGTACCCTTTTTAATCATGGCTCCAAGTTTATTTTTAGGACTTATACAACTTGGAATTATCATACAAGTTGGTAATGCTTTTGACCAGGTTAGATCTTCATTTAGCATTTTTATCACCAACTGGACAACTATCACACAGCTTCGTAGTATTTACAAGCGTTTAGATGAATTTGAAAAAAATATAGAATATAGAAAACATTAAATTAATTTAAAATATATCATTATTTTTAAGCTAATTTTATAGTTTTGATTTGATATAATTTTGCGAAATTTTATTAAAGGAGTTTTTTTGGACCCCAGTCAATCTTTAGACTTAAATCAAACACTACCTACTGTTGCCTCTATTGATATAGGCTATTCTACTTTTATGATTCTTGTTGCATTAGCTTTAGTGCTTTTAAATGGATTTTTTGTTTTATCTGAATTTGCTATTGTTAAAGTGCGTAGATCAAAACTTGAAGAAATGGTAAAAGAGAAAAAACGCAATGCAAAAAAAGCTTTGGAAGTCACTTCAAAACTAGATACTTATTTAAGTGCTTGCCAACTTGGTATTACGCTAAGCTCTCTTGCTCTTGGTTGGATAGGCGAACCTGCTATTGCTAAAATTCTTGAAGTTCCTCTAGCAAATTTAGGTTTAACTCCAGCATTAATCCATACCATAGCATTTATTATTGCTTTTGCTATTATCACATTATTGCATGTTGTGCTAGGCGAGTTGGTCCCAAAAAGCATTGCTATAGCCATTGCAGATAGAGCTGTTTTATGGGCTGCAAGACCATTGCATTTGTTTTGGTTACTTTTCTTACCTTTCATTAAAACATTTGACTTTTTAGCTGCAGTTTCTTTAAAAATTATAGGTATAAAACCTGCCAAAGAACACGAATTAAGTCACTCTGAAGAAGAGATTAAATTTATTGCGAGTGAAAGCCAAAAAGGTGGAGTTTTAGATGAATTTGAAACTGAAATCATACGCAATGCTGTCGATTTTTCAGATACAGTAGCAAAAGAAATCATGACACCTAGAAAAGATATGATTTGTCTTAATAAACAAAAAAGCTATGAAGAAAATATGCAAATAGTTTGTCAGTATAAACATACACGCTTTCCATACATAGATGGTTCTAAAGATATCATTTTAGGTATGGTGCATATTAGAGACATTATGCAAAATGAACTTAGCAAAGATAAGAAAAATTTAGATGATTTTCTAATCAAAATGATCCTAGTTCCAGAAAATATCAGCATATCTAAAGTTCTTTTCATGATGAATAAAGAACAAGTACATACAGCATTAGTAGTAGATGAATATGGCGGAACCGCTGGTCTTTTAACTATGGAAGATATTATGGAAGAAATTGTTGGTGATATTAACGATGAGCATGATGATTCTAGTCCACATTTTAAAAAGCTTGCAGAAAATATCTATGAATTTCAAGGAAGATATGAAATTAGCGAAGTAGAAGAAATGCTTGATATACGCTTTAATGAAGAATTAGAACAAGTCACTATAGGTGGATATGTTTTCAATCTTTTAGGACGCTTACCGGTGGTTGGAGATAGAATAGAAGATGAATTTTGCTACTACGAAGTCAAAAAGATGGATGGAAATAGCATAGAACGCATTAAAGTTGTACGCAAAAATACTGATGAAGAAGAGTAACAAACTCTTCTTTTTACTTTTCTACAACCCTCAAATCTTATTCATTTTAACTTACAAGGAAAATTTTTATGCAACTACATGATGAAATTAATCAATTTATACAAGAATGCAAAAGCATTATGATATCGTCCTTAAATTTAAATAATCAAACCATATGTTCATATACTCCTATTATAAAAAACAAAAATGACTTTTATATTTATATTAGTGAAATTGCCGAACACTTTGAAGGAGTAAAATACAATAATCAAAACATAGAAATTATGTTTATAGAAGATGAAAAAGATTGCATATCAATCTTTGCAAGAAAAAGACTTAAATTTAGAATAGAGTGTATAGAAATAACAAGAGATAATCAACTCTTTGAGCAAGTATTAAATACTTATGAAAATGAAAGTAATAATGAAATAATCCATGTCATTAAAAATATGCAAGATTTTCATTTATTTCAACTTATACTGAAAAATGGAAGATATGTTAAAGGTTTTGGAAAAGCATATGAAATTAATGAAGGAGTAATTAATTTAATTAATTCAAAGGGACACAAATAATTCAAGATGAGCAATAAGCTCATCTTGATAGATTAACCGTTTCTTTTTTTGATAATTTCTTCAGAAACATTTTTTGGAACTTCATCATAGTGATCAAATTCCATAGAATAAGTAGCACGGCCTTGAGTTTGACTTCTAAGATCGGTTGAGTAACCAAACATCTCGGCCAAAGGACAAAATGCTGTAATAATTTTATTACCACCTCTTTCATCCATTGAATTTACTTGGCCACGGCGTTTATTTAAATCACCAATAACATCACCCATGTATTCTTCTGGAGTTTCAACTTCAACTTTCATCATAGGTTCTAAGATTACAGCACCTGCTTTTCTAGCACCTTCTTTAAAGCCCATAGAAGCTGCAAGTTTAAATGCCATTTCAGAAGAATCCACTTCATGGTAACTTCCATCATAAACAGTTACTTTAACATCTTCAACAGGATATCCCGCTAAAACACCATTTTGTAATGCTTCTTGAACACCTTTATCAACTGCTGGAATATATTCTTTTGGAATTACCCCACCTTTGATATCATTTACAAATTCATATCCACTACCTGGTTCAAGTGGCTCAAGTCTTAAGAATACATGACCATATTGTCCACGACCACCTGATTGTTTAGCGTATTTGTATTCTTGCTCAACTGTTTTTCTAATAGTTTCACGGTAAGCAACTTGAGGTTGACCTACTTCTGCTTCAACTTTAAATTCACGAAGCATTCTATCAACGATAATTTCCAAGTGAAGCTCGCCCATACCTGAAATGATAGTTTGACCACTTTCTTCATCTGTTGAAACTCTAAAGCTTGGATCTTCTTGAGCTAATTTATTTAAAGCAATAGACATTTTTTCTTGATCTGCTTTTGTTTTAGGCTCAACAGCAACTGAAATAACAGGATCTGGAAAATCCATTCTCTCTAAAATAACCTTATCTTTTTCACTTGCCAAAGTATCACCAGTTAGTGTGTCTTTAAGTCCAACAACCGCTCCAATTTCTCCTGCATATAAAGTTTTAATCTCTTCTCTTTTATTAGAGTGCATTTTCAAAAGACGACCGATTCTTTCTTTTTTATCTTTTGTTGAGTTGTATGCATAAGAACCGCTTTCTAAACTTCCTCTATACACACGAACGAAAGTTAATTGCCCAACAAAAGGATCAGTCATAATTTTAAATGCTAGGCCTGCAAACTCACCATCATCAGTTGATTTTACAGAAACTTCTGTACCGTCTTCATATTCACCTTTAATATTAGCAACTTCATCAGGAGCTGGTAAATAAGCAACAACAGCATCAAGTAATGGCTGAACACCTTTATTTTTAAAAGCTGTACCACAAAGCATAGGAACCATAGAAAGACTTAAACATCCTGCTTTAATACCTGCTTTAATTTCTTCTTGAGTAAGCTCTTCACCACCTAGGTATTTTTCCATTAATTCATCGCTTGTTTCAGAAACTGCTTCTATCATTTTTGTGCGATATTCTTCAGCCTTTTCTTTAAGTTCAGCTGGAATTTCTTTTTCTACATAATCAGTTGGTTTATTTTCATCTTCCCATACCAAAGCTTTCATGGTAATAAGATCAATTACACCTTTGAAATTATCTTCAGCACCGATTGGAATTTGAAGTGGAACTGGGTTACCTTTCAAACGATTTTTGATTTGTTCTTCAACATTAAAGAAATTTGCACCAATTCTGTCCATTTTATTTACAAAAACAATTCTTGGAACACCGTATTTATTAGCTTGTCTCCATACAGTTTCTGATTGTGGTTGAACTCCACCTACTGAACAAAATACCGCAACTGCACCATCTAAAACACGCATTGATCTTTCAACTTCAATTGTAAAGTCAACATGGCCTGGAGTGTCTATAAGGTTAATTTGATGGTTTTTCCAAAAACAAGTTGTAGCAGCAGAAGTAATTGTGATACCTCTTTCTTTTTCTTGCTCCATCCAGTCCATTGTAGCTGCACCATCATGCACCTCACCAATTTTATGGCTCATACCTGTAAAGAAAAGAATTCTCTCACTAGTAGTTGTTTTACCTGCATCAATATGAGCTGCGATACCTATATTTCTAACTCTTTTTAAAGGAGTACTTCTTGACATATTTTACTCCTCTTACCAGCGATAATGAGCAAATGCTTTATTAGCTTCTGCCATTTTATAAGTATCTTCTTTCTTCTTGAATGAAGCACCTTTGCTATTAGCTGCATCTAATAATTCTGCTGCTAATTTTTCTATCATAGTTCTTTCGCTTCTTTTTCTAGCAAAAGAAATAATCCATCTTATAGCTAAAGCTTGTTGTCTAGCTGGGCGTACTTCTACTGGCACTTGATAAGTAGCACCACCAACACGACGAGATTTAACTTCTAATAAAGGCTTAATATTTTCAATAGCATCATTAAAAATTTCTATACCTTTTTTTTCTCCACCTTTTTTATCGATAGCTTCTAAAGCACCATACATAATAGTCGTAGCTGTGCTTTTTTTACCATCATACATTAAAGAATTAATGAATTTTGTGATTACTTTGTTTCCATAAATCGGATCTGGCAAGACTTCTCTTACCGGAGCTTTTCTTCTTCTCATAATTTTCCTTCAAATTTATAATTTTACTCAAACAAAATCAAATCTAACGGATTTGTCTGCAATTTTATTACTTAGCTGCTGCTTTAGGGCGTTTCGCACCATATTTAGAACGAGAAACGGTTCTTTTTGCAACACCTGCAGTATCTAAGGCACCGCGAACAATGTGATACTTAACACCTGGTAAGTCTTTTACCCTACCACCACGCACTAAAACAATGCTGTGTTCTTGTAGGTTGTGACCTTCACCACCGATATAACTAATAACTTCAAAGCCACTTGTAAGTCTTACTTTGGCAACTTTTCTTAACGCTGAGTTTGGTTTTTTAGGGGTTGTTGTATAAACCCTAGTGCAAACTCCCCTTCTTTGTGGACAATTTTTAAGCGCTGGAGATTTAGATTTCTCTAAAACTTTTTTGCGCTCTTTTCTAACCAATTGATTTATGGTAGGCACAATAATTCCTTTCTTTAAAAAATGTAATAAACTTTGGATAATATCTAAATTTTACTTACAAAAATATAAACTAAAAACAATTTAAATCTTTTTGCAAATTTTCTAAAAACAAACTCACATGATAAGCATCGGTGTTTGCGTGATTTACATTAATACTTAGTGGAATAAAACATTGATTTTTTTCCTTGATAATTTTCCCACTTGTAAGAATAGGAAAAAAATAATTTTCTTTTTTAGGTAAATGTAAAGAGAAATTCTCAAAATTTATCCAAGGGATTGCTGAAATATTAAAAGAATTTTTAATATTCTCTTTTACAAACATAGTGTTTTCTTTAATGAATTGTTTATCTTGCTCGAAATTATGTAAAAAGTTTTGAAAATCTTCATTAAATTCAGTCCATAAAACACAAAAAGTCTTTGATTTTTCACAAAAAGCGGTATAACTTGGATGGATAATATCAAAACAAATTAATTTATCATTCTCTAAGTATAATTATTCAGGTATTAAATTAACATTTTTACTTAAAAAATAGATAAAACTACCATAAAAAGAATAATTTTGATTTTTAACAAAAGAATAAAATTTACTAATATCTAATTCAAAATTTAATTCAAAATAGCAGGGAAATTTAGTATAAAATTCAAAATGCTCTTTTCTTGAGTAAGTTTTTAAATCTATAATCTTCAAATTATTATCCTTTAAATTTAAAGATTATAGCAAATCCTATCTAAAAAATAGATAGGATTGAAATCATTGTTTATCGGTATTGTATTGCAAATAAACCACATGGGTAGCTAAATACTCTTCAAGACCATGTTTTCCATCAGCTCCACCTATGCCACTTTTTCTAAAACCTGCATGAAATCCTTGCATTGCTTCAAAATTTTCACGGTTAATATAAGTTTCACCAAATTTTATTTCTCTACTAGCTCTCATTGCTATATCTAAATTTTGTGTATAAATAGAACTTGTCAGTCCATATTCACAATCATTTGCCATGTCAATTGCCTCATCAAGTGTATCAAATTTAGTAATTGGTAAAATCGGAGCAAAAATTTCTTTTTGCATGATCTCATCTTCATGCTTAACATTTGTAAGAACGCTTGCAGGAAAATAATATCCGCTTGTATCGGTGATTTTTCCACCGCATTCTACAACTGCTCCTTTATTCGTAGCTCTCTCAAGCATTGCTAAAGCATTATCAACCCCTGCTTGATTGACAAGCGGACCCATATCAAAATCGCCTTTCAAAGTGTTTCCAACACTTACTTTACTCATGGCTTTTACAAATTTATCTACAAATTCATCATAAACACTTGTATGCACATAAGCTCTTTCGGCACAATTGCAAACTTGTCCGTTATTGCAAATTCTACTTGCCTTAATCGCTTCTACCGCTAAATCAATATCTGCATCTTTACACACTATAGCCGGTGCCTTTCCGCCAAGTTCTAGAGAAACCTTAATGATATTTTTAGCTGCAGCTTCCATCACTCTAGTTCCTGCTTCAACACTCCCTGTAAGACTTACCATACCTATGTTTTCATTACTTGATAATTCATGTCCTACCACACTACCCTTACCTGCAACTAAATTAAATACTCCTTTTGGTAAAGAACTTTGCGAGACAAGCTTTGCAAATTCAAAAGCATTATTTGGAGTTTCACTGCTTGGTTTTATAACAATGGTGTTGCCTGTTAGTAAAGCAGGTGCCATCTTTCTTGCGATTAGAAAAAATGGAAAATTCCAAGGTAAAATTCCACCAATTACACCAATGGCACTTTTATATAAATATATATGCTCATTAGCTCTATCACTTTGTATAATTTCGCCTTCATATCTTCTAGCCCATTCAGCAGTATAATCCATATAATCTGCCGTAAAATTAATCTCTACACTAGCTAAAGCTCTAGTTTTTCCTTGCTCTTGCATTAAAATTTCTGTTAAAAAATTAGCATTTTTGCGTATTAAACTAGCTATTTCTCTTAAATGATTTGCTCTTTCAATCGCTGGTTTAGCCTCCCAATTTTTTTGTGCCTTTTTAGCTGCTTCAATTGCTCTTTGTGTATCTTCTAAAGAAGCACTTGCTACTCTTGATATTACTTCTTTGGTAGCGGGATTTAAAACTTCTATAAATTCGCCATTGTGTGGGATAAATTCGCCATCAATATAATTTAAATAAGTTGTCATTTTTTCTCCTTTTTTAATCTAAATGAAACACTTCTTCCATATTTAGCCACTTTTGTCCTGCATGAGCTAAAGATATTTGGCACGGATCTGTAACTTTCCACCATTGTTGTGTATTTTTATCTTTTGCCATCTTAGCCATATCTGCATCAAAATCAACACCTGTATATTCAAAATATGCAAACAAATATTCTCCAAATAAATAAATAGAATAATTTTGTATATTACATTCTTTAATCATCTCACAAACACCTTTATAAGGCTTTGCATGAAGATCTTTATACTCTTGTATTTTTTCCTTTTTAATTTTTATAATTTGACCATATCTTTGCACCTATCCTCCTTATAAATTGATAAAGCATTTTTATAAAATATCTTGTCCAAATCTTTAAAAATATTTCCTTCTATGATAAATTTAGCCCATTTAGCTGGAGCTATTTTTGCCACAGGATAATTACTACCAAATATAAATTTATCTTCACTAAAAACATTCTTTAAAAATGAAAAACATTGAGATATAAAATCTCTATGAATTTTTATCGTAAAATCATCTGGTACGGAAATTTTTATCCATAAATTTGGGAAATCTTTTAATTTATGTAATATTTTTTTATATTCATCAAAATAGTTAATTTTAGGACTGCCCATATGATTTAAAACTACTTTTAAATTAGGATTATCAAATAAAAACTTTTCCAATATCCAAAGTTCTTCATTTTTCATGCAAGCTTCAAAAGGTATATTAAAAACATTTAGAAGTTCTAATTTTTCTTTAAAATCTGCTTCAAATAGTCTCTTAGCACCCTTTTTACTAGTATGCATTACCTCTCTAAAAGCACATAAGTGTTCTTTGTACTTTAAATCAGCTAAACAAACAAAAAGACCATGTTCTTGTTTTTGCTTTAATGCAAATAAAGCTTCTTTTTCCAAATCATCACTATTTGTTTCAACATACATCGCACCTAAAAAATCAAATTCTTTATACTCATTTTTTGCCCTTAAAAAATCATAATTTTGTTCCAATCTATTATTGCCTTTTATCCACGAAATAGGCATTTTACTTAAATCCCAAAGATGCAAATGAGAATCAAAAATTTTTTGCATTTTTAAGCCTTTATTTTAGAACCAAAAAAACCATACCATGATACATATAAAAATAATGGGGCCATAGCCAAATATCCCATGCTTGTTCCAAAATAATCATTAATTAAACCCATGATAATAGGCATAATAGCACCACCAACTATACTCATAACAAGTAAAGAACCACCTAATTTCACTTGATTAAAAGGAAGATTTTTTGTTGCAACTGCAAAAATAGTAGGAAAAGAAATGGACATAAAGAAAAATAATGCAATTAAAATAACTATACTAATAAATCCGCTAGCAAAATACAAGCATACACATAAAATCACATTAATAAAAGAATACCATCCTAAAATAGTCTCACCTTTAATTTTCTTCATCAAAGGCGTAGAAAGAATACGACCTAACATAAAAGCAATTAAAGCTATCGAAAAATAATAAGCCCCTTGTTCATCTTTTAGATTTTCATTATGCTCACTAAGATAATTTATAAAAAAAGCTCCTGCACTAACTTGATTTGCTATATACAAAAATTGTGCTAGCAATCCAAAATTAAAATGTTTACGCTTAAAAACTCCAATAGGTTTTGAGGTATCTTTTTGTTCATAATCACTACTTACTGCCGATCCTTCTGGAATTTTATTCAATGCAAAAGCAATCAAGATCAAAATAACAATTGCTGCAATACCAACATACACTAGCTGGACATTACCCATATTAGCAAGTAACGCAGCTTCTATTTGTTCTTTACTTGCACCTTCTTCTTGTTTTGTAATAGATAAAAACAAAGCTCCACCTATAATAGGTCCTAAAAATTGACCCAAACCATTAAAACTTTGAGCAGCATTAATTCTAAAACTAGCATTTTTCTCATCACCAAGTTTTACCATATAAGGATTAGCACTAGTTTCCAAAGAACCAATACCGCAAGCTAAAATAAAAAAAGCAAATAAAAATAAGTAAAAATTAGCTAAATTTGTAGCTGGAATAATCAATAAACAACCTATTGCATACAAGATTAACCCAAAAATAATACCAATTTTATAAGAGTATTTATTTGCTATATATCCAGCAGGTAATGCTATGATAAAATAAGCACCAAAATAAGCGAGTTGCAAAAATCCACTTTCATGTTGAGTGATATGTAAATGATTTTGAAAATTCTTATTCATCACATCAATCAGCCCATAACTAACTCCCCATAAAAAGAAAAGAGAAGTTACTAAAATAATTGCTATTTTTATATTTTTAGAGTTATTTAACATATATCCTCCTTATTATTAAATTTCATCCCAATTTAGAGCTCTATCTAAATGGATATATCCACCATCAGGAGTTAAAATTTGTCCTGTTGTGTGTGAAGCAAGAGGGCTTAGTGTAAAAACTGCTGTGTTTGCTATTTCTTCTATAGTTGTAAAACGATGACCTAATGGTATGCATTTTGCTATTTTTTCATATTGAGCTTTTGGATTTGGAAAATTTGACAACCATTTTTCATAAAGAGGAGTCATAACTTCAGCCGGTGCTATAGCATTAACTCTAATATTATCTTTTGCAAAAGCGCAAGCCCATTCTCTTGTAAAACCTATTTGAGCAGCTTTTGCTGAAGCATAAGCTGAAGTTCTACCTTGTCCTGTTAAGCCGGTTTTACTTGTGATATTTAATATACTTCCTTGTTGCTTTTTAATATATGGTAAGCATTCTTTAGTCATAGTATAATAATGAAAAAGATTATTTTCATAAGATTTAATTAATTCTTCAGTTGTAGCATCTTCTATATGTAAATTATCATTTGCTCCAGCATTATTAACCAAAGCATAAATTCCACCATATATATTAACAACACTTTTAACAAGTGTTGAAATTTGTTCTGTATTTTTTAAATCTATTTGATAAAATCCATAATTTCCACAAATGTCTTTTAGCTCATCATCTTTTTCTTTAGAAATTTCACTTCTTGAAAAAATAATTGGAATCCCACCTTCTAAAGCCCATAATTTAGCAATACCATAACCAATCCCTTTAGCACCACCTGTGATGATACAAATTTTGTTTTTAATTTTTAAATCCATAATATATCCTTTTTTATTAATTTAGCAAGTTGTAGCAAGTCTCCAAACTGAAAAATCATTTTGTTCATTTAACTCTGCCTTTACCAATTCTCCATTTGAAATTCTTATGATCAAATCTATAAGCTCATCACGCACTTCTTCTTTTGTCTTAATCCCATCTATAATACTTCCTGCATTAATATCAATAGCATCATTCATATTTTCATAACAAAAAGTATTAGAACTCATTTTAATAGTAGGCACAATAGCTGAACCTGTAGGAGTACCACGACCTGTAGTAAAAACACAAATATTTGCTCCACCTGCCACCATAGCGCTAAGTTGTTCTATATCATTACCTGGCGTATTCATAAAAGTAAGTCCTTTGGAAATTACAGGTTTAGCATAATCAATCACATCCATTAAAGTTCTAGTACCTGCTTTATAAACACAACCTAAAGACTTTTCTTCTATAGTGCTAAGCCCACCTGCAATATTTCCCGGACTAGGATTTGCTCCGCGTATATCAGCATGAAAAGATTTAACTAAATTCTCATAGCCTAAAATCTTATCATATACCTTTTTAGCTACTTCATCATTTTTTGCTCTCTTAGCAAGTATGGCTTCACACCCTATAAGCTCTGTAGTTTCTGCTAAAATTACTGCACCACCTTCATCAATTACAAAATCACTTAAACTTCCTAAAGCAGGATTGGCACTAAGACCGCTATAACTATCGCTACCACCACATTCTGTGCCTAAAATCAAATCACTAAAATCGCCATCTGTTTTTTCCAATTTTGCAGCATTTTCAAGCATTTGATTTACTATTTTAACACCCTTTTCTATGGTATTTTTACTACCACCGCACTCTTGTATTACTAAATATTCAACCATCTTATAAGGTGTCACTTCTTTTATTTTTTCAGCTACTATTTTCGCTTGTATTACCTCACAACCAAGTCCTACAATTAAAACACCAAAAACATTAGCATTACTTCCATGGCCTATTAAAACATCTCTAGTTTGCAAAGCATCAAATTCGAGTTGAGAACAGCCATGTTGATGATTAATATATACTACCCCATTGCATTTTCTGGCTATATTTTCACACACCTTATTAGCACAATGCACGCTTGGTATAATAATGACTTTATTTCTCAAGCCAAATTTTCCATCTTCTCTTCTATAACCCATTATCTTTTTCATATTTATTCCTTATCCCCACGACCTCTAATACCTGCACTATTGTGAATATGCACCCATTCACCTTTATTAATATCACAACTTGCACTAGCTATAGCTTCTGCATATTTGATGACAACTTCATCTTTTTTTATATCTTTTAGTGCGAATTTATGTCCACTTGCAATATCATCTAAAAGTTCTATATTTTCCACGATTTCACCTTTTTTAAAATCACGCAAAGCAGTAGCGACATTATCTTTTTCATTGACTATAATATAGGCTTTCATAATTTTATACCCGTTTCTTTTTCTATAGTTTTAACAAGTTTTTTAGCTTCATTAAAACGAGTATTTAATTCTTCTTTTGTAGCATGTGATAAAGGATGGATGCTTGTATTTGCAAATTCAAATCCTCTAGCTTTTAAAAGCAAAGCAAATCCCATAGGAAAAGCCATACTCATACCAAATCTTATAGCTTTTAATAAACTTTTTTGAATCAGCAAAGCTCTATCTATATTTTTTTCATTGATTGATTTATAAATTTCACTCATAAGTTCTGGAAAAACACCACCTATACTAGTCATAGAACCCTTGGCCCCTATCAGTAGTGCTCCTGCATAAAATTCTTCTCTTCCTACAAAAACATCAAAATCACCAGGCACTACATCTAATATATGATTTAAAAGTAAAGCATCTCCACTGCTATCTTTTATACCCACAACATTATCAAGCTTTGAAACTCTTTCTATAAATTTCAAACTTAGTGCTGGTGCAAAAAGAGGGATGTTATAAATATACAAAGGAAGCTTCACTTTAGAAGATAAATCTTTAATATATTCAAAAAGTGCATCTTCACTTAATTTATAATAATAAGGCATAGCAAGTAATAAAGCATCAAGCCCTAATTCATATGCTTTTTGTGCCAAAGTAAAAGTATTTTGATAAACTGTTGATGCAATACCTGTAATAGCAGGGAGATTATTTTTTGCAGCTTCTTTTGTAAGTTTCATTATTTTGATTTGCTCTTCTATACCTAAAGCTTGAGAATCTCCTGCACTACCATTACAAAATAATCCATTTAAACCTTTTGAGATACCAAATTCGCAGTATTTAATAAATTCGTTTTCATTAATATTTCCACTCATATCATATGGAGTTAATAAGGCTGGTAAAGTTCCCTTTAATATTCCCATATTTTTCCTTTCATTTTTTGTATATACAAAAATATTTTTATATACAAAAAATATAGCTAAAAATAGAAATTTTTAAAAACATCAAAATGATAAAAAAACAATACAAAAGTCTTATAAAAGTAGTTATAATCAATCATCTAAAGCAAAAACTACTAATAGAAAATATTTTTTATATTATTAAAAATGTTACTAAAAGTAAAAAATATGATAGAATTTATCTATTGAAAAAGGAGTAAAATGACACATCAACCAACATTAAGAGTTTTAAAAATTTTAGAATTATTGGGCAATAATAATCAAAAAAATACACTAAGCTCTATTGCAAAAGATTTAAATATCCCTCCAGGGACACTTTCTCCTATACTTCAAACTTTACAAGCTAAAAATTACATTAAATGTGATAAAAATAAATTTTACACATTAGATTATAAAATTTTAGAAATTAGCCGTTGTATTTCAATAAAAAATAGCGCATTAGAATTAATTAAAAAACATATGAAAAACATCAGAAACTTAACAGGACAAACATGCCAAATGGGAATATTAAAAGAAGGAAATGTATTTTATTTAGAAAAACTTGATTCGGATAATCAAATACAAATCAAGTCTTTTGTCGGTGCTTCATATCCAGCTTACGCTACATCTTTAGGAAAAGCATTACTAGAAAAGAAAACCTATAAAGAGCTTGAAAAAATTTATCCAAATCCTTTTGAGAAAATAACACCAAATACATTAAATAATCTAAAAGAGCTTTACGAAGAATTATCTTCTATCAAAGAAAATAAAATAGCATTAGAAAGTGGAGAAATGAACCCAGAAATTGAGTGCATGGCCATAGGAATTGAATACGATGAAAAAATTATAGCTGCAATTAGTATTTCATATCATATATTTTACTCAAATGCAAATTTTAAAGAAAAAAATCAAAAAATTTTACTAGAAGAAAAATACAAAATAGAACAAGATTTAAAATTATATTTCCCGGAATTAGAAAATATATATCAATAAAAATCCCTAATTAGGGATTTTTATTCTTTTTCTTTTAATTTAAGTTTTTGTTCTTGATATAATCCCGTTCCAACAGGAATCATACGACCTAAGATTACATTTTCTTTTAGATCTTCAAGATAATCAAATTTACCTGCAATACTTGCTTCTGTTAAAACTTTCGTTGTTTCTTGGAAAGAAGCAGCTGAAATCACACTATCACTTCCAATAGCCGCTCTTGTTACCCCAAGTAACACAGGTTCAGCCACAGCAGGCTCACCACCATATCTTAAAATTCTTTCATTTTCTTCTCTGAATTTTCTTCTTGAAACTAAATCACCCACGATGAAGTTAGTATGACCACTATCTACAATTTTAACTTGTCTTAGCATTTGTGATACGATGATTTCAATATGCTTATCAGAAATCACAACACCTTGACCGCGATAAACTTGCTGAATTTCAGAAATAAGATAATAATGTAATGCTTTTTCACCTAAAATTCTAAGTACATCATGGCTTGAAATAACTCCATCGGTTAATTTTTCACCCGCATGGATAAACTCACCATCTCTTACTTGAATACGTTTTGATTTATCTATCAAATACTCTGCACTACTTCCATCTTCTGCTTGAATAATGATTCTTTCTTTTGATCTTAAAGGCTTATCAAATCTAACAACTCCATCAATTTCAGCTACAACAGCAGTATTTTTCGGCTTTCTTGCTTCAAATAATTCAGATACTCTTGGAAGACCCCCGGTAATATCTTTTGATTTAGCTGCTGCCTTTGGTGTTTTAGCTAAAATATCAGCTTGCTTTACCTTATCACCATCATTTACATAAATAACAGTTTTTGGCTCTAATTGATAACGCACTACTTTGTCATTTTCACCTATGATTAACAACGCTGGACGCACTCCACTTGGTAAATACTCATTAATAACAAGCGATCTTTTACCTGTTGCTTCATCAATTTGTTCATCAGCACTATAGCCTGATTCAATATCTTCAAAATTTATAGTACCTGCAACCTCTGCAATTACGGTGTTATTATATGCATCCCATTCAGCAATGATAGTTTTATCTTCTTTGCTTGATTTTGCTATGATAGCTTTAGGATTATCCACAAAAGCACTATCATCAAATTCAATCACGGATTCTCTTGGTATATAATGTCTTTTTGCTTCTCTATCATTTTCATCAGCAATAACAACAAAAACACCTTTTTCTTTAACTACATCACCTTTTTTAAGATTTTTAATCCTATCTAAACCATCGCCTTTGAGCATGTAAAATTTTAATGTGCCTTTTGCACCTGCTATAATATCTTGAGTGATAGGATCACCATCTTTTACTAGCAATTCACTTGCATAAGGAATACGATTTGGTATATTCCAACCTTCTTTGATTACTTCAACAATACTTTCATTTTCAGCTACTTCAACACCATCGCTATATGGAATATATAACTTACCTTCGATATTACCACTTACACCAGCAAGCTCATTAGCTTTTGCTAAATCATATTTTCTTAATATAAATTTAGCTTCATTGTTTTTTGCTTTAACACTAACCACCACATCTTCATACGCATGTTCAATATGGATAGTTCCTTTAAATGGAGCTTTGATTTTTGGCTCAACAAGTAAAATAGCAGCATTGCGATGATTTGCAACGATAGTTTTACCTTGTCTATCTTCATAAGTGTTAAGATTATAAAATCTTACAAAACCTTCTTTGTGTGCTACTACTTGACGATCTTGCAAATCTGTACTAGCAGTACCACCACTATGGAAAGTTCTTAGTGTAAGCTGAGTTCCTGGTTCACCGATTGATTGAGCAGATATAATACCTACAGCTTCACCTGGCTTAACTAATTTGCCCTCACCTAGGTTAATACCATAGCATTTAGAACAAACTCCTTTTTTAGCTTTACAAGTAATAGGAGTTCTAATACTTACACTCTTTACACCACTTTCAACAATTACTCTAGCTTTTTCTTCATCTATTAAAGTACCTTCTGAAAATAAAATTTCATTAGTAATAGAATCAATAATATTTTCAGCTAAAACTCTTCCTAAAATTCTTTCCTCTAAGGTTTCAATCACAACACCATCTGCTGTGATTTCATTAATTTCAACACCCTCATGTGCACCACAATCATCCATTGTAACTTTTACATTTTGTGCCACATCGATAAGCTTTCTTGTTAAATAACCTGCATTTGCTGTTTTTAATGCTGTATCTGCGAGACCTTTTCTAGCACCATGAGTTGAAATAAAATATTCAAGAACATTAAGTCCTTCACGGAAATTTGAAATAATCGGTGTTTCAATGATTGAGCCATCAGGTTTTGCCATAAGACCCCTCATCGCAGCAAGCTGTGAAATTTGAGCTGCTGAACCTCTAGCACCAGAATCTGCCATCATATAAATAGAGTTAAATCCTTCTTTATCTTTTTTAATTAACTCCATCATATCTTTTGACAGGATATTATTAGTACTTTTCCAAATATCGATAATCTTATTATATCTTTCACCCGAAGTAATCAAACCTAAATTATATGAATTTTGAATTTCTCTTACTTGTTTTTTAGCTTCTTCTATGCTTTTTTGCTTTTGATCAGGCACAATAATATCAGCAATTGAAATAGAAATACCTGCTTTTGTTGCATATTCAAAACCAAGATCTTTTAGTTTATCTAAAAAGCTAGCACTTACTTCAAGGCCACCCTCTTTATAAACATAATCAACCAAAGCTGCGATATCTTTTTTCTTCATGACTTTATTCCACATATTTTCAGGAACAAAATCAGGTAAGATAGACTTAATAATCAATCTACCCGCGGTTGTTGTGATTTTTCTTCCATCAACTACACTTCTAATGCTTGCATGAATATCTAAAGATTTTGCTTCTAGAGCAATCATAACCTCTTCAATACCTGTGCAAATTTTATGCTCACCTTTAGCACCATCTTTTTCTAAAGATAGATAATAAATCCCCAAAACCATATCTTGAGAAGGTACAGTTACAGAACGACCACTTGCTGGAAGCAAGATATTCATAGATGAAAGCATTAATACTTTGCACTCAGCTATTGCCTCTTGAGATAAAGGCACATGCACAGCCATTTGGTCCCCGTCAAAGTCAGCATTAAATGCCGCACACACTAATGGATGAAGTTGAATCGCTTTACCCTCTACAAGCACAGGATGAAAAGCTTGGATAGAAAGTTTATGCAAGGTTGGAGCACGGTTAAGCATTACAGGATGACCTTTAACAACCTCTTCTAAGCACTCCCAAACCTCATTAGTTTTGTTTTCTATCATTTTTTTAGCTTGTTTTACGGTAGTTGCATAACCTTTTTCTTCAAGCTTAGCTAACAAATGTGGTTTAAATAATTCTAAAGCCATTTTTTTAGGTAAACCGCATTGATCCATTCTAAGTTTTGGTCCAACAACAATAACACTACGACCTGAGAAATCCACCCTTTTACCAAGTAGATTTTGTCTAAAACGACCTTGTTTACCTTTGATAATTTCACTTAAAGATTTCAATGGGCGCTTATTTGCACCTTTAACTGCATTTGCTCTTCTGCCATTATCAAACAAAGCATCAACTGCTTCTTGTAGCATTCTTTTTTCATTTCTAATGATAATTTCAGGTGCATCAAGCTCCATAAGTCTTTTTAAACGCGTATTTCTATTGATAACCCTTCTATATAAATCATTCACATCAGAAACTGCAAATTTTCCACCATCTAAAGCTACCAAAGGTCTTAAATCAGGTGGTAATACAGGTAAATTTGTGATCATCATCCACTCGGGACGATTTGGTACTACTTCATCAATATTTGTATTGCTATTTAAATTACTGTTTAAGAAATTTTCTACCACTTTTAAGCGTTTGATGATAGTTTTTTTCTTTGCTTCTGAATTAGTTGCTGCAATATCTTCTTTTAATTTATTTAAAAGCTCGACAAGATCTAAATTTGCTAGTAAATCTCTAACAACTTCACCACCCATTCTAGCTTTAAATCCACTACTTTCATAGCGTTGCATTAAATTTAAATACTGCTCTTCATTTAACACATCACAAAATTCAACTTTTTTAGTATTTTCATTATCATAGTACGCATCACCTGGATTTTCTACTATATATGCTTCATAATATAATACACGTTCTAAGTCTTTCATCTTTACGCCGAGTAAAGTACCGATACGACTTGGTAAAGAGTTCACATACCATATATGTGCTACTGGGGTAACTAGCTCAATATGCCCCATTCTTGAACGACGCACTTTAGAACTAGTAACTTCAACACCACATTTTTCACACTTAATGCCCTTAAAACGCATTTTTTTATACTTACCACAAAGACACTCATAATCTCTTACTGGTCCAAAAATTTTAGCACAAAAAAGCCCATCTCTTTCAGGCTTTAAAGTTCTATAATTAATTGTTTCTGGTTTTTTTACTTCCCCATAAGACCATGATTTGATTTTTTCAGGACTTGCAAGTCTTAATTGAAAAGCTTCAAAGTCTCTAGGTCTGCCATCTTCTTTTATTTCGATAGGTTTAAATTTACTCATTATTCTCATCCTTATCAAAAATCTCAACATCTAAAGCAAGAGATTTTAATTCATTTGTAAGTACAAAGAATGTCTCTGGAATACCTGTTGCTGGAACATTCTCGCCTTTTGTTAAAGCTTTATAAGCACTAAATCTACCCTCAACATCATCAGATTTTATGGTTAACATTTCTCTTAGAGTATGAGCTGCTCCATAAGCTTCAAGAGCCCAAACCTCCATCTCACCAAATCTTTGCCCACCAAATAATGCTTTACCGCCAACTGGTTGTTGTGTTACTAAGCTATAAGGTCCAGTGCTTCTTGCGTGAACTTTTTCATCTACTAAATGGTGTAATTTAAGCATATACATACATCCAACATGCACACGCTCTGCCATTTTTTCACCAGTTCTTCCATCATAAAGTTCGCTTTTTCCATCCATAGCTATTTTAGCCATTTCAAAAAGCTTACCAAATTCTTCAACCGTTACACCTTCAAATACAGGAGTAGCAAATTTTACCCCTTTAGCCCAATCTCTAGCATAAGAAATAAGTTGCTCATCATTTAAAGTTTGTACAAATTTCTTTTCTAGCTCAAGTCTAGATACACTACAAATTTCAAGAATTTTTTCGCGTAATTCTTTTACAAAATCTTTTTGTTTTCTATCAAAAATTTCTTGAATTTGATCACCTAGTCTCATACCAACAATCCCTAAGTGACTTTCAAGAATTTGTCCTATATTCATACGACTTGGAACCCCTAGAGGATTTAAAGCTATATCAATAGGTCTTCCATCAGGTAAATAAGGCATATCAACTTCTGGAACGATATTAGATACAATACCTTTATTTCCATGGCGTCCCGCCATTTTATCCCCAACTTTTAATTTTCTCTTAGTCGCAATATATACTTTAACAAGTTTTACCACTCCACTTGGTAAAATATCATCTTTTTCTAAAATTTCTAATTTTTCATCATGCTCTGTTTTAAGCTTTTTCTTCTCGTTTTGGAAGTGATTTTTTAAATCATCATATTCCTTTTGCACTTCTTTAGAATAAGCTTTAACTAAAGAATTTAATGCAAAACGATTAATTTTTTCCAACTCGGTAATTTCTACCTTGGAACCTTTTTTATATTTAACACCATTTATTTCTTCGTCTGAATTTAAAGGTGATTTAGAAAGCAAAGAACATACTCTTAAAGTTTCTTCTCTGTCCATCATCAAAAGTCTATCGTGATGTTCTTTTTCAAGATTTAATTTTTCATCATCATAGGCTTTTACAGCACGAGCATCTTTTTCATAACCTTTTTTAGTAAATATTTTTACATCTACAACAACACCTTCCAATGAAGCAGTTGCATATAAAGATTTATTTACAACATGTCCTGCTTTTTCACCAAAAATAGCTCTTAGTAATCTTTCTTCAGGCGTAGGTTTTACCTCACCTTTAGGTGAAACTTTACCTACCAAAATCATACCAGGCTTTATATGAGTTCCTATTTTTGCAATACCACTCTCATCAAGATGTGCTAAATCTTCCTCTTTAACATTTGGAATATCTTTTGTAATCTCTTCAACGCCATCTTTAAGTTCTCTAGCCTCTACTTCTTTTTCATAAATATGAACACTAGTGAAAGTATCTTCGCGTAAAATTTTCTCACTAATTACAATAGCATCTTCATAATTATATCCATGCCATGGCATAAATGCGATCAAAGCATTTTTACCAATAGCAAGCTCTCCTTGGTCCATACTTGGACCATCTGCAATAATTTGACCTGCTTGAATAAATTCGCCTTTTTTCACAATCGGGTGTTGAATAAAAGTTGTATTTTGGTTAGTTCTTAGATTTTTTTCCATTTTATAATGATCAATAAATGGTCCATTTTCATCTTCGCCCAAAATAAAAATATTTTTATTATCAACTTTTTCTACAATACCTGCTCTTTTAGCTTTAATAGCTTCCCAAGCATCACGCGCAATGATTTTTTCCATACCAGTACCTACTATAGGTGCTTGCGCGGTTAGTAAAGGCACTGCTTGACGCTGCATGTTTGAACCCATCAAGGCTCTGTTTGCATCATCATGCTCCAAAAATGGAATCAAAGAAGCTGCAACCCCTACTATCATACCTGAACAAAGGTCAATCAAATGCACTTCTTCTCTTCTTGCTAAGATTGTTTCACCATCTTGTCTTGCTTCAACAAATTCTTCAACAATATTACCTTTTTCATCAATTTTAGTTGAAGCAGCTGCAATCACTAAACCTTCTTCTTGAGTAGCGGTTAAATAAACAATTTCATTGCTTACTTTTCCATTTTCTACTTTCTTATAAGGTGCTTCAACAAAACCTAGATCATTTACTTTAGCATAAGTTGAAAGCGTATTAATCAAACCGATATTTTGACCTTCTGGAGTTTCAACAGGACAAATTCTTCCATAATGCGTTGCATGGACATCACGCACTTCAAAACCCGCTCTTTCTTTTACTAAACCACCCTCGCCAAGCGCAGATAAACGACGCTTGTGAGTTACCTCGCTTAATGGATTTGTTTGATCCATAAATTGAGATAATTGACCACCGGTAAAAAATTCCATAATTGTCACAGTAATTGTTTTAGGATTGATCAAGTCATAAGGCATTACTTTATCAATATCTGCATTTAATGCGGTAAATTTATCTCTGATTGATTTTTGCATTTTAGCAAGACCCACATGAAGTTCATTAGCTAAAAGCTCTCCAATCGATCTAATACGACGATTACCTAAATGATCTCTATCATCAATATGGCCTCTACCATTTTTTACTTTAATTAAATATTTTGCAGTTTTTACTATATCTTCATTTGTTAAAACTGTAACATATTCAGGTGTATCTAATCCTAGTTTATGATTCATTTTCATACGACCAACTTTTGTTAGATCATATCTTTCAGGATTAAAAAATAAATCATTTACAAAAGCTTTTGCAGCATCTTTTACTACAGGCTCGCCTGGTCTCATTACTTTATAAATTCTAATAGCTGCTAAATCATTTTCATCTTCTATATTTTCAGTTTGTTTTAATAATTTTAAAGTCTCATTATCTTGAATGAAAGAATTAATAATAGCAGCATCAACTCCATTTGCTAAGTCATTTGCAATATCAAATTGTTTTTCTTCTTTAATTTTAGCTAATTTTCCCTCATCTAATAGCGTTAAAGAATCAAATAAAACCTCACCGGTTTCTTTATTAATAATAGGGTTAGCTAAATATCTATTTGTTAAAATTTCAATTGGATATTCAACCCATTTAACACCGTCTTTTATAAGTTGCTCAGCTTTTTTCTTTGTCATTCTTTTACCGGCTTGATGTACAACATTGCCTTTTTCATCTTTTAAGTCATATTCGACTCTATCTAAAAAGTCATTTGGATTAAATTCAGTTAAAAATTTATCTTTTTTAACATGAATAGTTTGTATAGGGTAAAATAATTTTATAATATCTTGCTTTTTATAACCAAGTGCTCTAAATAAAATAGTAATAGGCACTTTCCTTCTTTTATTAATACGCACATAAAGCACATCTTTTGCATCATACTCAAAATAAAGCCAAGAACCACGATCTGGTATAATTTGAGCTGTATATACTAACTTATTTGCAACAGTAGAACTTTCTTCTTCTTTAAAAATAACACCTGGACTTCTATGAAGTTGATTTACAACAACTCTTTCAACCCCATTAATTATAAAAGAAATTCTATCTGTCATTAAAGGAATTTCTCTAATATAAATTTCTTGTTCTTTGATATCTTTTATACCGATTTTTTCACCCGTTTTTTCATCTTTTTCATGTAAAGTTAAACGGATTTTCATTTTCAAATTTACAGAATAAGTTAAACCTCTTTCCATGCACTCTCTAATGGTGTATTTAGGTTTACCTACTTCACTACTTACATATTCTAAACTTAATCTATTTTGCGGATCATGGATTGGAAAGATAGATTTGAAAACTTTTTCAATTCCACTTTCTGAATTTTTTGCATCTAAATTTAAAAAATAATCAAAACTCTTTTTTTGTAATTGTAATAAATTTGGAATGTCTATTTGTTGTGGAACATTCGAGAAGTCTATTCTTAAACGATTTCCTGATTGTGAATTTAACATATTATTATACCCCATGGTAAAAGTATTAAAAGAAAGAATCCTTATTAAAGGAAAACAAGAAAGGATATAAAATCCTTTCTTTTAAAAATAAAAAATTATTTAAGTTCAACCTTAGCGCCAGCTTCTTCAAGTTGTTTTTTAGCTTCTTCAGCTTCAGCTTTACTAACACCTTCTTTAAGAACTGATGGAGTTTGCTCAACTGCATCTTTTGCTTCTTTTAATCCAAGACCAGTTAAAGCACGAACAACTTTAATTACATTAATTTTTTTATCGCCACCATCTTGTAATACAATATCAAATTCAGTTTTTTCTTCAGCAGCACCGCCAGCAGCACCCGCAACAGCAGCACCCGCAACCATAACTGGAGCAGCAGAAACACCAAATTTTTCTTCAAATTCTTTTACTAATTCTGAAAGCTCAAGAACACTTAGGTTAGAAATAAATTCTAATACATCTTCTTTAGTAATTGCCATTTTTTATCCTTTTTATAATTTTATTCAGCTTCTTTTTTTTCTTTTAATGCATTTAATCCAATTGTAAAATTGGTGATTGGTGCATTCCAAACTTGCAAAAGCATAGCAAGTAGTTCATTGCGAGAAGGCATTTTAGCTAAAGCTTTAACTTTATCTACAGAAGCAACTTCACCTTCGATAAATGCAGTTTTGATCTCAAATGCTTGATTAGCTTCGCTAAATTTATCAGCAACTTTTGAAACATTTAATTGGTCTTCACCCCAAAGATAAATATTAGTATCTTTAAGTTCCATTCCATCTTTGCCGGCATTTTTAAGAGCAATACTTGCTAAAGTATTTTTAATAATTTGAACTTTAACATCCATTTCTCTCGCATTATTTCTTAACTCTTCAAGTTTTTTAGTATTTAAACCCTTATAGTTACACACTACAACAGCCTCACTAACTTTAAAACCTTCTTCAAGTTTAGAAACAAGTTCAACTTTTTGGCTTTTAGTCATCTTTACTCCTTTCCGACCGGTGATTTCAAGCAGAGCAGAAAAATCTAATTAAGTCCTAAGACCTCGGCTATCTCCAATCTAAGATAAAAATTAGATAAAATAAAAGTTATTATCTTATCTAATTTTTATTAATGAGAGTAAAACTCTCATTAATTTTATTTTGTATCAAGTAATTCTTGAGTATCAAGAGAAAGAGAAGGACTCATAGTTAAAGAAAGACTAGCATTTTTAATATATCTTCCTTTTGCAGCAGCTGGCTTGTGTTTATTAATAGCTTTTACAAATGCTGTCATATTTTCTTTTAATTGTTCTTGAGTAAAGCTAACTTTACCTAAACCTGCATGGATATTTCCTTGCTTATCAACACGGAAGTTAACTTGACCATTTTTAGCATTATTCACAGCTTGTGCAACATCCATTGTCACAGTACCTGTCTTAGGATTTGGCATTAAACCTTTAGGTCCTAAAATACGACCTACTTTACCAACTAAACCCATCAAATTTGGAGTAGCAATTAAAACATCAAAATTCATATTTCCTTTTTGAATTTCTTCTACTAAATCATCACTACCAACTATATCAGCACCTGCATTTTTTGCCTCATCAGCTTTTGCATCTTTTGCTATAACAGCAACACGCACTTTTTTACCTGTACCACAAGGTAAAACTACACTACCTCTTACCATCTGATCTGCATGTCTTGGATCAACATTTAATTTTAAAGCAATTTCAACTGTTTCATCAAATTTAGCAGATGCAAGAGTTTTAACTGTGCTTATTGCTTCATCCATTAAGTAATTTTTATTTGAATCTATTTTTTTTAATAATTCTGTAAATCTTTTAGTATTTTTTGACATTAATTTTTCTCCGCATTTTATATAAAGTGCTACCGCCTTTTTAAACTCTTGGCGGTAAAGAGTATTAATCTACGATTTCAACACCCATAGAACGAGCAGAACCCATAATAATCTTAGCAGCTTGCTCTCTATCTTTTGTGTTCATATCAGCTATTTTTTTATCAACAATTTCTAAAACTTGTGCTTTAGTTAATTTACCTACTTTATTTTTTAAAGGATTATCCGCACCTTTAGAAATACCTGCAGCTTTTTTGATTAAATCAGTAGCTGGTGGTTGTTTTGTGATAAATGTAAAGCTTTTATCTGCATAAACAGTAATAACAACTGGAATATTAAAGCCAGCCATATCTTTTGTTCTTTCATTAAATGCCTTACAAAATTCCATAATATTAACACCTTGTTGACCCAAAGCAGGACCAACTGGAGGTGATGGATTAGCCTTAGTAGCAGCTATTTGTAATTTTATTTCTCCTACGACTTTTTTAGCCATAACCTTACTCCTTTACTTGCTATATTATCAAACTATTTTTTCAACTTGAGAGTATAAGATCTCTACTGGAGTTGATCTGCCAAATATTGAAACATTTAGCTTTAAAACTCCTCTAACCATATCATATTCTTCTACAATACCAACAAAGTTTGCAAAAGGACCTTCGGTTATTCTTACACTTTCTTCTTTATCAAATGAAATTTTAGGTTTAGGTGCTGCTTTATTTTTCACCTTTTCTAAAATAAGATTGATATCTTTCTCACTCAATGGGGTTGGTTTTTTACTTTCCCCTATAAAACGACCAACTTTTGGCAAAGATTGAATTTTATGCCAAAGTTCTGTTGATAAGTCAATATTGGCAAATACATAGCCTGAATACAAACTTCTTTCGCTTATTTTTTCTTTACCATTTTTAAATTCAATCACATCTTCAGTTGGAACAATTACTTCTAGCAATTGCTCTTGAATTCCATGATCTCTAACTAAATTTTCTATGGCTCTTTTTACGGCCATTTCACTACCTGCATAAGTTTGAATTGCATACCATTTATGATTCATTATTTTATCCTATAATCTTAGATAATGAAAATGACATAATCAAGTCAACCAATGCTAAAAATAATGAAACAACAATAACAACTACAAAAACAGTAATATAAGCATTTCTAACTTGCTCTTTCAAAGGCCAAATAACTTTTGATAATTCAGCTTTTGACAATTTAAAATAAGTTATTAGTTTTTCCATATTTAACCTTATTTTGTGGCAGGGCAAGAGGGATTCGAACCCCCAACCATCGGATTTGGAATCCGGCGCTCTACCGTTGGAGCTATTGCCCTAAGGGCTTTTATATAAAAGCCTTAACTTTTTAATTTAACTTCTTTATGAACTGTATGTTTTTTTAATCTTGGGCAATATTTTTTTAATTCTAATTTTTCAGTTGTATTTTTACTATTTTTAAAAGTACTGTAATTAATATCACCGCACTCTTCACATTTCAAGCCAACTTTAATTCTCATTTTTATTCCTTAAAAAAGCGAGATAAAATCTCGCTTATGATTATTTAATAATTTTAGATACAACACCTGAACCAACAGTACGGCCACCTTCACGGATAGCAAAACGAGTACCTTCTTCAAGTGCAACTGGTGCAATAAGACTTACAGTAATTCTAACATTTTCACCTGGCATAACCATTTCAACGCCTTCTGCAAGTTGGATAGAACCAGTAACATCAGTTGTTCTTACATAGAACTGTGGTCTATAGTTATTAAAGAATGGAGTATGACGACCACCTTCATCTTTATTTAAAATATAAACTTCTGCTTCAAAGTCAGTATGTGGAGTAATTGATTTTGGCTTAGCAAGAACCATACCACGAAGAACATCTTCTTTTTTAGTACCACGTAGAAGAACACCTACGTTATCACCTGCTTCACCTTGATCCATTTCTTTTCTAAACATTTCAACACCAGTTACTGTAGTGCTTTGTGTTTCTCTAATACCAACGATTTCAATAGTATCACCAACTTTAACAACACCTTTTTCAATTCTACCAGTAACAACTGTACCACGACCTGAAATTGAGAATACGTCTTCGATTGGCATTAAGAAATCTTTATCTGTATCACGAGCTGGAGTTGGAATATACTCATCAACTGCTGCCATAAGATCTAGGATTTTTTTAGACCATTCACCATCTTGTCCGGCTTTTGCTTCTTCAAGAGCTTGTAAAGCAGAACCTGAAATAATTGGAGTATCATCTCCTGGGAAGTCATAAGAACTTAATAGTTCTCTAATTTCCATTTCAACTAATTCTAATAATTCAGCATCATCAACCATATCAGCTTTATTCATGAAAACAACGATATATGGTACACCTACTTGGCGAGAAAGTAAGATGTGTTCTCTAGTTTGTGGCATTGGACCATCTGCAGCAGAAACAACAAGAATAGCACCGTCCATTTGAGCAGCACCAGTAATCATATTTTTAACATAGTCAGCGTGACCTGGGCAGTCTACGTGAGCATAGTGACGATTTTCTGTTTCATACTCAATGTGAGAAGTTGCAATAGTAATACCACGCTCTTTTTCTTCAGGAGCATTGTCGATATTATCATAATCTTTAAGCTCAGCCAAACCTCTTCTTGAAAGAACAGCAGAGATAGCAGCTGTTAAAGTAGTTTTACCGTGGTCAACGTGACCAATAGTACCAATATTTACGTGAGGCTTATTACGTGAAAATTTTTCTTTAGCCATCTTTTTCCTCCATATAAAATTTACAAACAAATACTAATTTATGTTTTATAATCTTTTGAAATCAATGGAGCTCATAGCGGGACTTGAACCCGCGACCTCTCCCTTACCAAGGGAGTGCTCTACCTCTGAGCCATACGAGCGCTCAGAAAAATTAAAAACATAAATTATAAAATTTTGGAAATTGAAACTGCTAGAAATTCTTAATTTAAAAACAGCTCCCAGTTTCACTCTACCAAAATTAGGTTGGAGCGGGAAACGGGACTCGAACCCGCGACCCTCAGCTTGGAAGGCTGATGCTCTAGCCAACTGAGCTACTCCCGCAAAGCAATGGTGGTGAGTCGTGGATTCGAACCACGGAAGGCGAAAGCCAGCAGATTTACAGTCTGCCCTCGTTGGCCACTTGAGTAACTCACCATGATAAAAATGCTTTTTATTTCTGGTCAAACACTGCTATCAACAATGGAGCTGGTTAAGGGACTTGAACCCCCGACCTGCTGCTTACAAGGCAGCTGCTCTACCAACTGAGCTAAACCAGCAAAAAATAAAGTTGAATTATAATGTAATTTTAAATTAATGTCAAGTGTTTTAAATAATTTTATATAATTTTTAAAAAAATAAAGGATTGATTATGAAAATTTTATTTTCACCTAGCGAAAGCAAAAATAAAATAAATACGCAAGGTTATATAAATAAAAACTCTTTTGTTTTTAGTAATTTATATAGTAAAAGACTTGACGTACTTACAAAATATAAAAATCATATAAAACAATGCAATGAAGTTGAACTTGAAAAATTTTTTGGTATAAAAGATGCAAGTGAAATAGAAGAATTAACTCATGATATTTTAACAAAAGAAACAAACAAAGCTATTCAAAGATATAATGGAGTTGCTTTTGATTATTTAGACTATGAAAATTTAAGTGAGATTTCAAGAGAATACATAGATGAGAATGTTTTGATATTTTCTAATCTTTTTGGTCCTATTTTAGCAAAAGATTTAATACCTTATTATAAATTAAAGCAAGGAGAGAAAATCAAGAACTTTAATATAGAAAAATTTTATAAAGATAATTTTTCTGATGAAATTGATAAATTTTTAGAAAATGAATTGATAATTGATCTTAGAGCTAAATTTTATGAAAAATTTTATACTATTAAAAGGCCTTTTTTAACTTTCACTTTTTTAAAAAATTCCAAAACATTAAGTCATTTTGCAAAG
>NZ_JAKMSF010000012.1:0-36421 GCF_025772505.1 Campylobacter sp. CNRCH_2016_3089 | reverse complement strand
GCATAGAATGAAATTGTATTTAAGTGGTGGGGTGTATTTTTAACTACACCGCTTTTATAATTAAACACCAAAGAAAATTTCAGGTTTTAATCTAAGCATTAAACAATATGCAGCCAAACTAGCTTGCTCTCTTGTATAGTTTCTATTGCCTTGTATATGAATGCATTCTTGTAAAAAGGTTCCATCTTTATACATAGCTCCTATGTAGATGGTGCCTGCTTTGGTATTTTTATCATTTTCTTCTCCAGCTACCCCACTAAGCGCTAAAGCAAAATCACAATTTGTGGTTTTAAAAACCCCTTTTAACATAAAATAAATACAACGATCAGAATATTCCCCAACACTTTCTAAAGTATCATTGCTCACCCCAAGCCAAGAATTTTTTAAACGATTAGAATAAGTGATCAAAGAACCCTCAAACACATTAGAAATTCCTGAATTTTCAGCAAATTTTGAAGCACAAAGTCCTGCGGTGCAACTTTCTGCAAAGGAAATTTTTAAGTTTTTTTCTAAAAGTTTTTTGGCTATAAATTTAATAGGATCATTTCCTAAAAATACTTTTCCTGCAAAAAGTTTGAAAACCCCTTTTAAAAATCCTTCTAGTTTTCCATATTGACTAGCGCTTGCTCTAATGCAAATGAGATTATCTAATAATGCACTTGAGCAAGTTTGAATTTCAAAAGAAGTAGTAAGTGTGCTAAGTAAGATATTTGCACTCATTTCATCTATATCTAAAAGACAAAAATACGCATAGTCAAGTTCAGGATTTTGCAAAATCAAAGGCAATTTTTGCTCTATATTTATATTTAATAAATTAATATGGCATTGCTCAAAAGAACTTAAAAAGGAATTTTTTTCACGCAAAGCTTTTGAAGGTACTAGGGTATCATTTTCTAAGATTAAAACATCATCATTTAAGGTTGCTATGATCTTAGCTATGGTTGCATAGTATTCGCTAATGCTAAAAATGGTTATATAGCTATATTCTTTAGAAAGTTTTTCAAGTAAAAAAGGAAGTTCTTTATCAGGTTTGTTTATAAATTTTAACTCATGAAGCTCTAAAAACTGCTTTTTGTATTCTTCTTGTATATAACGCATATAATTTTCATTAATAATAATTTCATTGCCTATAATGATGATGAGATGTTTCATGATTTTCCTTTTTTTATTGCGATTATAACAAAAAAATAAGTGCAAATTAAAAGTATTTTAAGTAGAATTTACTATTTTTAAATTTTTCAAGGTGGATTATATGGATTATAAAGATACGCTATTGCTTCCAAATACGACTTTTGCAATGCGTGCAAATTTAGCAGAGCTTGAGCCTAAGCGTTTTAGCAAGTGGTTTGAAAACAACTATGCTTATGAAAAAATGAAACAAAAAAGACAAGGAATAAGCGAGAGTTTTACTTTACATGATGGCCCTCCTTATGCTAATGGACATTTGCATATTGGCCATGCTTTAAATAAAATTTTAAAAGATATCATCATCAAAATGCATTATTTTCAAGGTAAAAAAGTGCGTTTTACTCCTGGTTGGGATTGTCATGGTTTACCGATAGAACAGCAAGTTGAAGTTAAACTTAAAGATAAAAAGCAAAGTTTAAGCAAAAAAGAAATTCGTGAGTTTTGCAGAGAGCATGCGAGAGAATTTGTAAATATCCAAAGAGATGAATTTAAGTCTTTGGGTGTGATTGCTGATTGGGATGAGCCATACTTGACTATGAAAAATGCTTTTGAAGCAGATATTTACAAAGCTTTATGTAAAATCGCTAAAAAAGGACTTTTGTTAGAAAGAAGTAAGCCTGTTTTTTGGAGTTGGGCTGCTAAGAGTGCATTAGCAGAAGCTGAAGTAGAGTATGAAGATAAAGAAGATTATTCTATTTTTGTAGCTTTTGAGCTTGATAAAACTTCCCTTGAAAAGCTAGGTGTAAAAAAAGCTAAAGCAGTCATTTGGACTACCACGCCTTGGACTTTACCGGCAAATCAAGCTATATCTTTAAATCCAAATGAAAAATATGTTATCACTGAAGAAGGTTATATTTTTGCTAAAGCCTTGCTTGAAAATATGATTAATAAAAACTTCACTCAAGGAAAAATTCAAAAAGAACTTTTAGGTTCTGAATTTGAAAATTTAAGTGCTATTAATCCACTTAATCAAAGAAAATCCACTCTTATTTTAGGCGATCATGTTTTAATGGAAGGTGGAACAGGGCTTGTACATACTGCACCAGGTCATGGTGAGGATGATTATTATGTGTGCTTAAAATATGGCATTGAAGTGATTATGCCAGTAGATGATGGTGGGTGTTATGATGAAACACTAAGAGCTAAAGGGCTTTTGCCAGAGCATTTATTAAATGAGTTTATAGGACTTCATATTTTTAAAGCAAATGAGCGTATTTTAGAATTGCTTGGCGAAGCTTTGCTTGAAAGTTCTAAATTTATACATTCTTATCCATTTTGTTGGAGAACACATAAACCGGTTATTTATAGAGCTACAAAACAATGGTTTATCTTAATGGATGAGAAAAAATTAGATGGAAAATCTTTAAGAGAGCTGGCACTAGAGCAATTAAATAATGTGAAATTTTACCCAGAAAGTGGGGTAAAAAGACTTAGTTCTATGATAGAAAATCGCCCTGATTGGTGTATATCAAGACAAAGAGATTGGGGTGTGCCTATCGCATTTTTTAGAGATAAAAACACCAAAGAAGTGATTTTTGATGATGATGTTTTAGATCATTTGGTGGGAATTTTTGAAGTAAATGGAGCTGATGCGTGGTGGGATTTAGAAATAAAAGATTTATTACCGCCAAATAGCAAATATGATCCAAATAATTTAGAAAAAGTTTATGATATTTTAGATGTTTGGTTTGATAGTGGTAGTACTTGGGAAGCAGTATTAAACTCAGCAAGATATGATGCAGGAGAATATCAAGCTTCAATGTATCTTGAAGGAAGTGACCAGCACCGTGGATGGTTTCAAAGCTCACTTTTAATTTCTACTGCTATCAATCACAAAACCCCATATAAAAACATACTTACTCATGGCTTTACCGTAGATGAAAAGGGTCAAAAAATGAGTAAATCTAAGGGTAATGTGATCTTACCTCAAAATGTAGCTAAAAATTATGGGGTAGAAATTTTAAGACTTTGGATAATGCTTAGTGATTATTCAACGGACTTAAAAATTTCAGACAATATCTTAAAACAAGTAAGTGAGCAGTATAGAAAGATAAGAAATACTATAAGATTTTTACTTGCAAATACTAATGATATGGAATTTTTAGAAACAAAAAATTTCACACTTTTAGATAAGTGGATTTTAATGCGTGCAAAAGTTGCTTTTGAAGCATGTGAAGCTGCTTTTGAAAAATATGAATTTGCAAAAGGCTTTAGTGTGCTTTTAAATTTCTTAAGTGCGGATTTAAGTGGAATTTATTTAGATGTGTGCAAAGATAGATTATATTGTAATGCAAAAGATGATACAAAAAGAGTAAGCGCGCAAAGTGCCATGGTGCTAATAGCTAGAAAACTTTTTGCGCTTTTAGCTCCAAGTTTAACTTACACTATAGATGAAGCTTTAGAACATGCAAATGTGGCCATTAAAGAAAATGCTAAAGATGTTTTTGATTTGGTATTAAAAAATGGCTTTGATTATGAGTATAAAATCGAAGATGATTTATTTATAAAATCAAGAGAAAAATTCTTTGAGCTTATAGATGTATTAAAAAAAGACAAAATCATCAAATCAACCTTAGAGTTAAGCTTGCAAACAAGTGCAAATGAGCTTTTGAGTGAAGATATTGAAGAAGTAGCTGATTGGTTTATGGTAAGCTCGATAGAAAGCTTAGATGATAAAGAAGCTTTGAGTGAGTTTAAAATAGATGATCATAGTTTTAAAATAGTGCGTTCTTTATTGCACAAGTGTCCAAGATGTTGGAAATTTTTAGCAAAAGAAGAAGAATGTTTATGTCCAAGATGTAATAGTGTGGAAAAAGCAAAAAATGTTTGAGCAAGCTTTACCTTTTAGCGTGGTAGTGATTACTTTATTGAGCTTTTTATTTATCACGCTTTTTTTGTTTTATTTGGTTAAAAAATTTAAGGATAAATAATGGTAACTTTAAAAGAAGCTTTGAAATTTTCAAATGAAGAATTAGAAAATCTAAAAAAAGAATTAAATGAAAAAGCACATCAGCAAAAGCATTTAGGTGCTTATGTAGAGCAGTTTTTAAATAAAGACTTAAGCACTTCAGGTGCTGGTGTACCAGTAGCTATAAAAGATAATATTAGTGTAAAAGATTGGGAGTTAACTTGTGGTTCTAAAATTTTACAAGGCTATGTAGCTCCTTATGATGCAAGTGCTATTGTAAATTTACGCAAAAATAATTTTGCTCCATTTGGAAGATGTAATATGGATGAGTTTGCTATGGGAAGTACGAGCGCGACTTCTTTTTATGGTAAGACTTTAAACCCACTTGATAATGCCAAAGTCCCAGGTGGAAGTAGTGGGGGGAGTGCTGCTGCGGTTGCTGCAGGGATAGCTTTAGCAAGTTTGGGTTCAGATACAGGTGGTTCAGTAAGGCAACCTGCTGCTTTTTGTGGTTGTGTTGGGTTTAAGCCAAGTTATGGAAGAGTTAGCAGGTATGGTTTAGCAGCGTATTCTTCAAGCCTTGATCAAATAGGAGTTTTAACGCAAAATGTTGAAGATGCTGCGATTTTATATGATGCTATTGCAGGCTATGATGAAAAAGATAGCACGAGTGTAAACATAGCTTTTGAGCCAACTACGCCAAAGCTAAATGCAAATAAAAAGCTAAAAATAGCTGTGATTAAAAACTATATAGAACAAACTAATGATGATGTAAAACAAGCCTTATTAAAAACTATAGATATGTTAAAAGCAAATGGCCATGAGATTGTATATAAAGACTTAATGGATTCTACATTTGATGTTGCGGCTTATTATATCATAGCAGCAGCTGAAGCAAGTGCAAATTTAAGTCGTTATGATGGCGTAAGATATGGTAGAAGAAGTGAAAAATGTGACAATCTTAGCCAAATGTATGTAAATAGCAGAAGTGAAGGTTTTGGTGAGGAAGTAAAAAGAAGAATTTTACTAGGAACCTTTGTTTTAAGTAGTGGCTATTATGATGCATACTACATCAAAGCACAAAAGGCTAGAAGATTTATCAAGCAAAAATATGAAGAAATTTTAAACGATTGTGATTTGATTTTTATGCCAGTTGCTCCAAGCGTTGCTTTTGGTTTTAACGATATAAAAACTCCAGTGCAAATGTATTTAGAAGATGTATTTACTATTTCAGTGAATTTAGCAGGACTTGGTGGCATTAGTGTGCCAGTAGGAAAAAATGAAAATGGACTTAGTATTTCTGCTCAGCTTATATGCAAAGCTTATGATGAGCAAACTTTATTAGATGGTGCTTTGAGCTTGGAAGAAATTATCAAAAACAAATAAAGGAAAAATTATGAAAATCATAAAACGCGCTTTGACTTTTGAAGATGTTTTACTAGTCCCTCAATATTCTGAGGTTTTACCTAAAGAAGTAGATATTAAAACAAGACTTACAAAAAATATCACCTTAAATATGCCTTTGATTTCAGCTGCTATGGATACAGTTACTGAACATAGAGCAGCTATTATGATGGCAAGGCTTGGTGGCATAGGGGTAATCCATAAAAATATGGACATAGCTTCACAAGTTAGAGAGATAAAAAGAGTTAAAAAAAGTGAAAGTGGCGTGATTATGGATCCTATTTATATAGGGCCTAAAGCAAGTGTTAAAGAAGCACTAGAACTCATGGCTGAATATAGAATTTCAGGCGTTCCTGTGGTAGATGAGAATAAAATTTTAATAGGAATTTTAACTAATCGCGATTTAAGATTTGAAACTAACTTTGATAATTTAGTAGAAAATGTAATGACAAAAATGCCTTTAATCACTGCTAAAAAAGGCTCTACTTTAGATGATGCAGAAAGAATTTTCTCTACTAATAAAGTAGAAAAACTTCCTATTGTAGATGAAAATAACCACTTAGAAGGCTTAATCACTATAAAAGATTTAAAAAAGCGTAAAGAATATCCAAATTCAAATAAAGATGCCTATGGAAGATTAAGAGTGGCTGCAGCTGTGGGTGTGGGTCAGCTTGATCGTGTAAAGGCTTTAGTAGAAGCTGAAGTTGATGTTATAGTAATGGATAGTGCGCATGGGCATTCTAAAGGGATTATTGATACATTAAAAGCAATTAAGGCTGAATTTAATGTAGATGTGATAGTAGGAAATGTTGCAAGTGCTAAAGCAGTTAAAGATCTATGTGAAGCAGGTGCAGACGCTGTTAAGATAGGTATAGGACCTGGTAGTATTTGCACCACTCGTATTGTTTCGGGTGTGGGTGTACCTCAAATTTCAGCTATAGATGAATGTGCAATAGAAGCGAGTAAATACAGCGTGCCAGTAATCGCTGATGGGGGTATAAAATACTCAGGTGATATTGCAAAAGCTATCGCAGCAGGAGCAAGTAGTGTGATGATAGGTTCACTTTTGGCAGGAACTGATGAGAGTCCAGGTGAGTTATTTACTTATCAAGGAAGACAATATAAGAGTTATCGTGGCATGGGAAGCTTAGGTGCTATGCAAAAAGGTAGTTCAGATAGATATTTCCAAGAAGGTACAGCTCAAGATAAACTTGTACCTGAAGGTATTGAAGGTAGGGTGCCTTATGTAGGAAGTATAAAAAGTGTAGTACATCAACTTTTAGGTGGGCTTAGATCTTCTATGGGTTATGTAGGTGCAGTAGATATCAAAGCTTTCCAAGAAAGAGCTGAATTTGTAGAAATCACCGTAGCAGGATTAAAAGAAAGCCATGTGCATGATGTAACTATCACTGCTGAAGCACCAAATTATAAGGTGAGTAATTAATGGAATTTGAAGATCATATCAAACAAGCCGAGCTTTCTTTGGAAAAACTTAATGATAAAGATTTGGACCTTAAAACTTGCGTAGAAATTTATAAAGAAGGTTTAAAAAGTATCAAGCAAGCAAGAACTATGCTTGAAAATGCTAAATTAGAAATCGAGCAAGTAGATGAGTAGTGTTGTAGCTTTACAATTTCCCACTTTGGCTTTGAGTGAATCAAGGCTTGATTATTATCTAAAAGCTGCTAAGGAAAGTGGTGCGAATTTGGTGGTTTTGGGCGAGTATGTTTTAAATAGCTTTTTTAGTGAGCTAAAAACTATGCCAAAAAGTATGATCAAAGAACAAAGTCAAAGTAAAAAAGCAAGCTTGATAAAACTTGCTAAAAAATATGATTTAAATATTATTGCACCTTTCATAAGTGTTGAAAATGATGGTTTAAAAAAACTATGCTTAAAAGTAGGTCCACAAAATGTAAAAGTGTATGAGCAACAAATTTTAATGCCTTATGCACACTGGAATGAAGAAAAATTTTTTAACAATAAAAAAGCTGATAAGCTTAAACTTTTTACTTTCACACATGAGGGCTTAAAATGTGCTTTGCTTTTTGGCTTTGAGGCACATTTTGATATCTTTTGGCAAATGATCATGAAAAAAAAGATAGACTTAGTCATCATTCCCACAGCTAGCACCTTTGAAAGTAATCAAAGATGGCTAGAACTTTTAAAAACAAGAGCCTTTTTAAACTCATCAAGCATTTTAAGGGTTAATCGTATAGGTAATTTAAAGCAAGAAAATGAGTGGAAATTTTATGGAGATAGCTTTTTTATTAATGCTTTTGGCGAAGTGCAAGAGCAACTTGGCGATCAAGAAGAAATGCTTGTAGTGGAAGTTAGTAAGGCAAATGAAGCTAGAAATTTATGGGGCTTTGATAAGCTTGTGAAAAATTATGAAGAATAATTTATATTTTAAAACACAAATTATACTTTTAATATAAAGTATAATTTGTTAGAATTAATAATTTAATATAGTAAATTTGGATTTAACTATTTTGTTTATTAACTATAAACCAAAGAATTGAAAATCCTATTATTCCAATTGGTAAGGCAAGCATAAATAATAAAAATTTTATAACTATTTTTGCAATGACTAAAAAAAGAGCATTAATAAAAAATACATTATCTCCAAGCAGTATATTTTTTAGTTCTTTCCATACAAAACATGCAAAAGGAAATAATAAAAATTAATTCCTAATATAATAAAAAATGAAATGCTGCTAGATAGTGGAGTGGTAAAATAAAAAAAATACATGCTGCAAACACATAATGTCTTATAAGCCACATTAGATTTATAGTGCTAAAAACTTTTAGTGGATTGATCAAATTTTACTCCTTATTTATTTATAAAATATTTTGCAATTTTATTTTTTTAAATTAATTTAAACTTAATATTTTTATTTTAATATTGTTATATTAATACTAAATTAAATATAAAGTAGTTTTAGTATTAATAATTTATATAAGATTGTGTAAATATTTTGATGTGGCTATGTGATTTATATCAGGATAAAATAAATACTCATTAAAAAGTTTATATTTTATTTTTAGTAAACAAATGATAGAATTTTGCCTTAAATTTTCAAAAAATTTGAGGCAAGAATGCAAAAAATTCATTTTATAGGTATAGGCGGTATTGGAATTTCAGCTTTGGCGAGATTTTTAAAAGAACAAGACTTTAAGATTAGTGGTTCTGATATCAAAGAAAGTAAAATCACAAAAGAATTAGAAAAAGAAGGTATAAATATAAAAATTCCTCATCATAAAGACAATGTAAAAGATGTGGATTTGGTGGTGTATTCAGCTGCTATCAAAGAAGATAATGAGGAATTAATCAGCGCAAAAAAACAAAACATCACAACGCTTTCAAGAAAAGAAGCCCTGCCTATGATTTTAAAAGACAAAAGAGTTTTTGCGGTTGCGGGAGCCCATGGTAAAAGCACAACTTCAAGCATTTTAGCAAGCTTGATAGAAGCTTCTGTTATTATTGGTGCAGTGCTAAAAGAAAGTGGCACCAATATGCTTTATAAAGAAAGCGAAAATCTTATTTTTGAAGCTGATGAGAGTGACAGTTCTTTTTTGAACTCAAATCCTTATTTAGCTATAGTGACTAATGTTGAAGCAGAACATTTAGATCATTATGGAAATGATCTTTCAAAATTATACAAAGCTTATGAAGACTTTTTGCGTTTGTCTAAAATTCAAGTGATTAATGCTGAAGATGAGTTTTTGTCAAGTTTAAATTTAAATAATGCAAAAAAGCTTTACCCAAGCAAAGATATCACAAATATTTATATGAAAGTAGAAAATTTTAAGCCAAAAACCTATTTTACACTTAAAGATTTAGGCGAATTTAGCGTTTTTGGTATGGGTGAGCATGTGGCGATGGACGCTGCTTTGGCTATTTTGGCTGCGAGTGAATTTATAAATATAGAAGAGCTAAAAACTAAGCTTTTAAAATATCAAGGGATTAAAAAAAGATTTGACATTTTATTTGCAAATGAAAATATGGCTTTGATTGATGATTATGGGCACCATCCAACAGAAATCAAAACAACACTTAAAGCAGCAAATGAGTATGCAAGGCTAGCTGGATATAAAAAAATCATAGCTATTTTTGAGCCTCACCGCTACACGCGTTTAAGTGCAAATATAGAGTATTTTAGCGAGGTTTTAGCAAATGTTGATGAGCTCTATATTTTACCTGTGTATGCAGCAGGGGAAGCTAAAATAGATATTAATATGCAAAAATACTTTCCAAAAGCTAAATTTATAAAAGAAATTAAAAGAGAAGAAAATGCTATTTATCTTGATGATGAGTTGATTGAAAATGGCTTGGTAATTGGTTTTGGTGCAGGAGATATAAGCACAAAGCTTAGGGGTAAGTATGTTTAAGATTTTTTTATATGTCTTAGCTTTTTTTGCGATTTTACTTTTTTTCATTTTTTTGCGTAAAAAAATAGGCAAGATTAGTAATTATCTTTTGATTTTAGTGTTGATTTTGATGATTGCCTTTGCGATTAAATTTGAGTTAAGTGCCACAAGAAGTGGGGTTTTGAAAAAAGAAACACTCAATGCATTTTTACAAGGACAAAGTCTAATTTGCAAAGATGTTAATGTCACTAAAGAGTATTTTAACTTTGAGCATGGAACGCAAAGTTTTATTTCAAATGGTAAAAATAAACAATTTAAAGCCTATGTTTTTGATATAAAAGATTGCAAGGTAGATAAATAATGCAAGAGCAATTTTTTAAAAAGTTAGATTTAGATGGCTATATAGAAGATTTTAGGGGGCTTTTTGCAAGAGATAAAGAAATTTTTTTACAAGGTGATAGCAAGCTTCATTATAAAAGAATCAATGAGCTTTCACTGATTGATTTTAATCCTCCACCTATGATAGAAGAGCTAAATAGTGCTTTAACTCATCTTAGCAAGCAAGGAATTTTACATTTAAGTCAAAGCTTTGAATTTATTAAAATCTGTATGTATTTTAGATACTTAAAGGGTTTAAAATTTGAAGAAAGTTTAAAAGAATGGCTTTTAAAAATAGAAATTCCACAGGCTATTTTAGAGCTTTTTGAGTATTTTGATGAAAAGGGTGAGATTAAAGAAAGTGTTGATGAAAGACTTGTTAATCTAAATTTAGCTCTAAAGATAAAAAAAGAAAGCTTGGTAGCTGAGTTTAAAAAACTCACCTATACTAAAAATCTTAGTGTATATTTGATTGATACGCAAATCCATCTTATCAATGGTATGGAGGCCTTGCTTTTACGCGGTGGGTTTAATCATGTCTTAAAAGCAAAAATCATAGGTAGAAGTAGTGGCGGTGGATTTTATGTGGTGCCTTTAAGCGTAGAAAAAATCCAAAGTCAAATAGATGAAATCAAAGATGCTAAAGAAGAAATTTTTTATGAGTATGCTAAAAAAATCAGCTTGATTTTTTATAAAAATTTGATGTTTTTGAAATTTATCAATAATGCTTTTGATTTATTTGATCATTATAGCGCTAGAGTTTTGATGGCTAAAAAACATGATTATGAGTTTGTTTTAGCTGATAGTTCTAATAATTTAAGCTTATATAACTTCGCACATCCGGCTTTAAAAAATGCAAAAAGTGTTAATATAGAATTTAATAAAAAAGTTTTAATCATCACAGGTGTAAATGCAGGTGGTAAGTCTATGCTTTTAAAAGGAATTTTAAGTGCAGCTTTACTTGCAAAGCATTTACTTCCTATGAAAATTAACGCACAAAAAAGCCAAATAGGGAATTTCAAAGAATTTGATGCGATTTTAGAAGATCCACAAAATGTAAAAAATGATATTTCTACTTTTGCAGGAAGAATGTTGCATTTTTCTAAGCTTTTGGGTAAGAAAAATGTTTTATTAGGGGTTGATGAGATAGAGCTTGGAACAGATTTTGAAGAAGCTGCGTGTTTATATACTGAGCTTATTTCTAAGCTTTTAGAACAAGATAATAAAATCATCATTACAACCCACCATAAACGCCTTGCTATGCTTTTGGCTAAAAATTCACAAGTAGAACTTATCGCTGCTTTGTATGATGAGGAATTATCACGTCCAAAATATGAGTTTTTAAAAGGCACTATAGGTAAATCTTATGCATTTGAAACGGCTTTAAGATATGGCATAAGTGCAAATTTAGTGCAAAATGCTAAAAAGCTTTATGGAGAAGATAAAGAAAATTTAGAAGAAATGGTAAGTAAAAACATCAATCTTGAACTTTCTTTACGCAAGAAAAATGAAGAGCTTGAGAAAAAAGAAGCTAAGGTAGATGAAATTTTACTTTCACTTAAAGATCAAAAAGAAAAAAATGAGCAAGAATTTAAAAAGCTTATTTCTAATTTAGAATTTAAATATCACAAAGCCATAGAAGAAGCTAAAAAAACGATAAATCTAAAAGATATTAAAGAAAAACAAAGAAGTTTAAACAAAGCCAATGAACTTAAAAAAAGTATTGTTTTACCAAGTATGGAGCAAAATGAAGAGCTTAGAGTAGGGGATTTTGTTAAATATGAAAAAATCAAAGGTAAAATCACTACAATTTCAAAAAACGATGCGATGATTCAAAGCGATGGTTTGAGTTTGCGTGTGCCTTTAAAGCTTCTTAAAAAAAGCAATCAAACCCCTACACAAAAGGTAAAATCAAGTGTCAATATAACCCGTCCAAGTGCTTTAAATATGACTTTAGATTTACACGGCTTAAGAAGTGATGAAGCGCTTGAGAGATTAGATAAATTTATCTCTGATGCTTTGATAGTAGGTTTTGATGAGGTGATAGTTTATCATGGTATAGGCACGGGAAAACTAGCTTTTGCGGTAAAAGAGTTTTTAAAAGCCCACAAAAGTGTAAAAAGCTTTAATGATGCTCCGATTAATCAAGGTGGTTTTGGTGCTAAGGTGGTTAAGCTTTAAGTAAAATTATAGTAAAACCTTTAAACAATAATGAGGTTTAATAATGAAACAAGTGATGATTTTAAGCGGGGCAGGCTTGTCTGCTCCAAGTGGTATAAAGACTTTTAGAGCTAGTGGTGGGCTTTGGGAAGAGCATGATGTGATGGAAGTTTGCTCAGCAACTGGCTTTAGAAAAAATCCTAAAAAAGTTTTGGAATTTTACAATAAAAGAAGAAAAGAACTAGCTAGTGTTAAGCCAAATCACGCACATGAAATCATCGCTTTATTAAAACAAAAATTTCCAAAACAAATTAGCATTTTAACGCAAAATATAGATGATTTATTAGAGCGAGCAGGTTGTGAAGAAGTGGTGCATTTGCATGGTTTTTTACCTGAGCTTTGGTGTTTAGAGTGTGAAAATATTTTTAACATAGGCTATGAAAGTAGTGATGATAAAATTTGTCCTAAATGTCAAAGCAAAAGTATAAGACACAATATCGTGATGTTTGAAGAAATGGCGCCAAATTATAAAATTTTATATGAAAAATTACAAAATTGCGATTTATTTGTATGTATAGGCACAAGTGGGCAGGTTTTACCCGTGGGAGAGTATGCAAGAGTATGTAAGCAAAGTATATTAAACAATCTTGATGAGGATAAATATTTAGAAAGTAATTTTACTAAAGTTTATATAGAAGATGTTTGCACAGCCATTGATAAAATCAAAACCGATATAGAAAATTTCTTGGAAGCAAAATGTTAGAAGTAATCTTACAAGGCATAGTTTTAGGTATGGGTGTGTCTGTGCCTTTTGGACCTGTGAATATTTTGATCTTAAATACTGCTTTGTCTTCTTTTAAAAATGCTTTTTGCGTTGGGCTCGGTGCTTTAAGTGCTGATATACTTTTTTTGATTTTGATTAATCTTGGGCTTTTAAGCTTTGCAAATAATGAATTTTTTTATAAAATACTAGCGGTTTTTGGCTTTTTCTTTTTGAGTTTTATGGTATTTTTAATGCTAAGAAAAACAAGAAAAGTCGATCTTAACAAGGTAAATAAAACACATCCTTTAAAAGGTTTTAGCAAAGGATTTTTCTTAAATGTTACAAATCCTTATGTTATAGGCTTTTGGGTGAGTGTAGCAGGGCTTAGCATGCAGAGTAAAAACTCTTTTGCCTTGCTTTTTGGTTTGGTTGGTTTTATTGTGTTTTGGATTTTTACTCTATCGTTTTTTGTGTCTAAATTCAAAGCACTTGTAAAAAACAAACATATATTTTACATTAATCTTTTTTCAGCATTTATTTTAGAGTATTTTGCTCTTTCTATGCTGTATAAAGCTTTTATAGGATAGAACATGCAAGTAGTTGAAATTTTTAAAGAATTGAGCAAATTTAAATCCATCACCCCAGATGATGATGGAGCATTAAATTATATTGCAGTGGAGTTAAGTGATTTTGAAGCTTTTTTTATAGAAAAAGAAGGTGTGAAAAATCTTTTGCTGACTAAAAAATTTAGTGATGATGGCGAGCATTTAGCTTTTGGCGGGCATGTAGATGTAGTGCCTGCAGGAGAGGGTTGGGGCAGTGATCCTTTTGAGCCTTTAGAAAAAGATGGGTTTATTTATGTAAGAGGTGCACAAGATATGAAAAGTGGCGTGGCTGCTTTTATGTGTGCAGTTAAGGAGGTAGAAAATTTCAAAGGAAGAATTTCACTGATTTTAACAAGCGATGAAGAAGGCGAGGCTAAATTTGGCACGCTTGAAGTGCTTAAATTTATGCAAGAAAAAGATATGCTACCTGATTTTGCTGTGGTTGCTGAGCCAACCTGTGATAAAAAATTTGGAGATAGTATTAAAATAGGGCGTCGTGGTTCTATCAATGCAAAATTGCTTATCAAAGGCAAACAAGGCCATGTAGCATACCCGCAAAAATGCATTAATCCTGTGCATAATTTTGCTTTTGCTTTGAAATTTTTAGCAGGTTTTGATCTTGATCCAGGCGATGAGGTATTTGCACCATCTAAAATCGTTATTACTGATATACGCGGTGGTATGGAAGTGTGCAATGTAACCCCAAATGATTTAAAATTGATGTTTAATGTAAGAAATTCTCCACAAACTAGCTTAGAAGATGTAAAAGCTTATGTAGAAAAGACTTGTGAAGGACTTGATTATGAGTTGAGCATAAATCAAAGTTCAAATCCTTTTTTAACACAAAGTGATTCTAAAATCGTACAAAAGCTAAATGAGAGTGTACAAAAAATCACTCAAGTAGTGCCAGAACTTAACACCAAAGGTGGTACAAGCGATGCAAGATATTTTGCTGAGTTTGGTGTGAAAGTAGTAGAATTTGGCGTGTGCAATGATAGAATTCATGCAATTGATGAAAGAGTGAGTATAGAAGAGCTTGAAAAATTGTATTTAGTTTTTAAAGATTTATTAGAGAATTTTAACTAGGAAAAGCATGGATGTAATAGGAATTTAGAGTAGCCTCTCATTTAAGAGTACCTTGCAGCTACCGGCAAGTTAGCCCTCTAAACTTCTAAAATTATATCATTAATTTTTTAAAATGGAGTAATAGGAAGTAAAATGTCTTTTGAGCTTGATGTAAGTAGCTATGAAAAAATAGAAAAGCTATTTATCAATTTTAAATTAAAATGTGATTTTAAATTTAGAACGATAAAAGGGATTAATGTTTTGCATTTTGGATATTTGTGGGGAGCTTGCAAAGAAGCACAAAAGATTTTAGAAAAAAATCAAAAATGTGAAGATTTGTTTGAGCTAATTATGAAAATTTATTCCAAAAGACGCAAAAATCATCAAGCAAATTTTTTACTTTTACAATGTTATGAAAATGCTCTAAGAAGTACTTTAGCAGTAAAAATAGCAAATTTGTATAATAAGTTAGATGATGATTGGTTTAAATCTAGTGAAGAAGTTTTTAATCTTGCTTTAAAAAGTCTTTTAAAAAAAGTTAAAAAGAGATGTCAAAAAATAGATGAATATAATAGCACTTGGCAAATTTTTGATGATTTTTGTCTGATTGATTTAGAAGAGATATTAATAGATCATTGGAGTGAATTTGCTTATATATTTAAAGATAAAAAAATATATAAAAATCAAGTCTTACCAAGTTTTGGCACCAAAGAATACCTTAAAACAAAACTAAGCCAAATAAGAAAAGCTAGAAATGAAACCTATTATAATAAACCTACAAAAATAAAATTTAAAAAAGATTTGGAAATTTTACTTTTGAGATTTGGTTATAATTTAGAAGATGCTATTGATATTGGAGAGATAAAAGAAGCTATTATTTTAAGATTTAATTATAATAATGTAAGTGAGTAAGTATTTTAAGTAAAATAAGTAAAGGTTTTAAATGATTATCAATGGGCAAAAGCTTGAGTTAAAAGAGCTTAGATTTATGGATTATGTTAAAGAAAAGCAATTAAAAATAGAATTTATTGCCTTAGAATTAAACGGAGAAATTATCCCAAGGGATAAATTTGAAAATTTGATTTTAAAAGAAAATGATAAAGTAGAGATTGTTACTTTTGTAGGTGGTGGTTGATGAGAATTAAATTTAATGGTAGTATGATAGACACGCATTTTAAAAACACTTTGGAATTTTTTCAAAGTGTGAGTAAAAATGAAAATGATGTATGGATAGTCAATGGTTTTGCAACAAAAGAAAGTTTGGAGCTAAAAGAAAATGATGAGCTTTTTTGTATAGAAAAAAATACTTTACCACCATATGAAGCTCTTGATGCGATGATGAGGGCAAGACATACTCCAAAACTTCATGATAAGCTTAAAAAGGCAAGTGTGGCAGTGTGTGGACTTGGTGGACTTGGCTCGCATATAGCTATAAATTTAGCAAGAAGTGGGGTTGGTAGGCTTCATTTGATTGATTTTGATGTGGTTGAGCCAAGTAATCTTAACCGTCAAGCTTATATGGTGGAAGATTTAGGTAAATTTAAGGCTGAAGCTTTAAAAGATCAAATCGCTAAAATTAATCCTTTTATAGAAGTATTTGCACAAGTTTTAAAAATAGAAAAAGAAAATATAGCCAAACTTTTTGCAGATGATGATATAGTTTGTGAAGCCTTTGATAGTGCAAAATACAAAGCCCTTTTAGCGCAAAATTTTCACCAATACTATCCTCAAAAAACATTAATTTGTGCTTCTGGCTTAGCAGGATATGGCGATAGCAACAGCATACAAACAAGAAAAATTGCAAAAAACTTTTATGTTTGTGGTGATTTAAAAAACGAGGCAAAAGTAGGTAATGGACTTATGGCACCGCGTGTAAATATTTGTGCAGGACATCAAGCAAATTTAGTTCTAGAACTTTTAGCGAGCGAGTAATGGAAAAATTAAAAATAGGAAAATATGAGTTTAATTCCAGGTTTATTCTAGGTTCTGGGAAATTTTCTTTTGAGCTTATAAAATCAGCCATTGAAGAAGCAAAAGTTGAGATTATCACCTTAGCTTTGCGTAGGGTAAATGATAAAGGTATAGAAAATATACTTGATTTTATCCCAAAGCATATTAAGCTTTTACCAAATACTTCAGGTGCAAGAAATGCTAATGAGGCATTGCGTATAGCAAGACTTGCAAGAGAGCTTGGTTGTGGAGATATGATTAAGGTTGAAGTAATTAGCGATAGTAAATATTTATTACCGGATAATTATGAAAGTATAAAAGCAGTAGAACTTTTAGCAAATGAGGGTTTTACACCTTTAGTTTATATGTATCCTGATTTATATGCAGCACGTGCTATGGCTAATGCAGGAGCTGCTGCTATAATGCCTCTTGGAGCTCCTATAGGAAGCAATAAAGGCTTAAAAACTAAAGAATTTATACAAATTTTACTTAATGAAATTAGCTTACCTATTATAGTAGATGCAGGTATAGGAAATCCAGCACAAGCTTGTGAAGCCATACAAATGGGAGTAAGTGCAGTGATGGCAAATACCGCCATAGCTCAAGCTAAAGATGTAGCAAAAATGGCAAAGGCTTTTGCGTTAGCTATAGAAGCAGGATATAATGCGTATTTAGCAGGCATAGCAAATGAAAGCACGCCAAGTGCAAGCTCGCCTTTGAGTGGTTTTTTAAGAGATTAAAATGCAAAAATATCCTCATATGCAAAGTATTGAAAGTGAGATTTTAACTAAGGTTTTAAAAGAAGTTGAAAATTTTGATGAAAGTAAATTTAGCGCTTTTGATGTAAAACAAGCTTTAGTTAAAGATTATCTTAACATAGAAGATTTGAAAGCTTTGCTTTCAAGCGCAGCGGAAGATTTTATAGAAGATTTAGCACAAAAATCAAGCAAGATTACTCAAAAATATTTTGGAAATTCCATTTTGCTTTTTACGCCTTTATATCTTTCTAATTTTTGCAATAGCAAATGTACTTATTGTGGATTTCAAAAAGGAAATAATATTAAAAGAGCTAAGCTAAACGAGGCTGAAATTCACAAAGAAATGCAAGAGATTAAAAAAAGTGGCTTGGAAGAAATTTTACTCTTAACAGGTGAGGGCAGGGAATATGCTAGCGTAGAATATCTTGCCAAAGCTTGTGAGATAGCAAAAGAGTATTTTAAGGTCGTGGGAATTGAAGTTTATCCTATGAATGTAGATGAGTATGCATTGCTTCATGAAAAGGGTTGTGAATATGTAAGTGTTTATCAAGAAACTTATAATCAAAAAACTTATTCTAAAATTCATATTGAAGGTGAAAAAAGTGTATTTGAGTATCGTTTTCATGCACAAGAGCGAGCGTTAAAAGCAGGTATGAGAGGGGTTGCTTTTGGAGCTTTACTTGGCGTGGATGATTTTAGAAAGGATGCTTTTGCTACGGCTTTACATGCGTATTTTTTACAGCAAAAATACCCTCATGCTGAAATAGCTTTATCTATCCCTAGATTAAGACCTATTATCAATAATAAAAAAATTCATCCAAAAGATGTAAGTGAAACAAGGCTTTTGCAGGTTTTATGTGCTTATAGATTATTTTTACCTTTTGCAAGTATTACGATTTCTACGCGTGAAAGAGCAGGATTTAGAGACAGGGTTATTAAACTTGGAGCTACTAAAATGAGTGCAGGTGTAAGCGTGGGGGTAGGTGAGCACCAAGGTGATAAAAAAGGTGATGATCAGTTTCAAATTAGTGATATGCGTAGTGTTGATGAGGTTTTAGCTATGTTAAAAAATGCAAATTTACAAGCTATAATGAGCGATAGTATTTATGTGGGATAAAAAAATCATTGCTATTAGCGATAGTCAAAATACCCAAGGAGATTTTTTAAATTTTATTGAAAAACTAAGTCAAAGTAGTATTGATGCTTTAGTGCTTAGAGAAAAACATTTGGATGAGTTAGAATATACTAAATTAGCCAAAGAAGTATTAAAAATTTTTAATAAAACTCAAAAAATTTGCTTTTTGCATTATCATTATGAAGCTTGTTTAAAATTAAATCATCAATTTTTTCATGCTCCCTTAATAATTTTACAAAATTACCCACAAAGTTATAAAAAATTTGAGCTTTTGGGCACTTCTATCCATTCTAAAGAAGAATTAGATTTAGCTTATAAGTTTAAAGTAAATCATACTTTTTTCGGACATGTATTTGAAAGCTCATGTAAGGCTGATTTAACACCAAAGGGTATAAAAAATTTAAAAGATTTGTTAGAAGTTTCAAAAATACCCATTTATGTCATAGGTGGGATAAATATCCAAACTATAAATCACTTAAAAGATTTAAATTTAGCAGGCGTATGTATAAGAGAAGCTTTGTATAAAAGTAAAGATGTAAAAAACTATGTTTTAAAGTGTAAAGATCTTTTAGTCCAAAAGGACTAAAAGATTATAGCCAGAAAAAGTATGCAATTACTGCAAGTGCGATTGAGCAAAAGATATTTAATATAATCCCAACTTTTACCATTTCTTGTTGTTTAATATGTCCTGTACCAAAAACTATAGCATTTGGTGGTGTAGCAACTGGTAGCATGAAAGCACAAGAAGCACCAATAGCAATGATTAAAGCAAGTCCTAAAGCAGGAACACCTAAAGTATCTGCTATAGAGATAAATAAAGGCACAAGTAAGGCTGCTGAAGCAGTATTTGAGGTAAATTCAGTTAAAAATACTATAAAAAATGCCACAATTAAACCTATAATAAATAAATGTCCATTTTCTATAAATGAAATGATAGTATCAGCCATTACTTTACTAGCGCCAGAATCTCTTAATACTACACTTAGAGTGATACCTCCACCAAAGAGCATTAATACACCCCAATCGGTATTTTTTTGTATATTTTTCCAATCAATTACTTTAAAAGCACATACTAAAACAGCAGCCAATAAAGCAATAATTGCATCAAGATTTGCTATTTTGTGTCCAAAAATACTTGTGATGATAGGACTGATATTACCACTAAAAATCCAAGATAGTGCAACGACTAAAAAGATTATTAAAGTGATGATTCTAGGTCTTGTAAGTTCTATATTTTCAGTATGTAAATCAACTTGTAGATTAAATTTAGGTTTAAACATAAAGTATAAAATTAAAATCATTGCAGGTAGGAAAATTAAAACAATAGGAATTCCGTATTTTAACCATTGTGCAAAAGTAATGTGTAATTGAGTGGCAACGATTGCATTTGGTGGAGTTCCTACTATGGTGCCTATACCACCTATACTCGCACTAAAAGCTATACCTAAAAGGATGAAAACATAAGTATTTCTATCTTTTTGCGGATCAAGTGAAGCTAACATACCTATAGCAAGCGGAAGCATCATAGCTGCTGTTGCGGTATTACTCATCCACATAGATAAAAACGCAGTGGTAATAAAAATATACAAACTAGAAAGGCCCAAATGCCCTTTTGCTAATGTTAAAATTTTATGTGCAATAAGTTTGTCTAATTTTTGATGATGCATAGCTGCGGCCAAAGCAAAACCACCAAAAAATAAAAAGATATTAGAATCAGCAAAACCTGTTAAAGCTTTAGCGGTGGGTAGTAATCCCAAAATAGCAGCTAAAACAGGTACTAAAATAGCTGTAATAGTAACATGCAAAGCCTCGCTAAGCCATAAAACGGCAATAAAAATTAACAAAGATAAACCTTGGTTTACTTTAGTTTCACCAAAAGGGGAAAAATAAAGCAAAGCGATAAATAACACTAAATCAGCAACGACTATAAGTGTTTTTGTATTTGAACTCATTTAACAACTCCTTTAAAATATTGCAGTTTTGTAACATATTCTAAATGAATTTTCTTTTAAATATCAATTTTTGTATAAAATTTTTTCAATAAAATTATTCTTGTGTGAAAAAAAGTAAGTTTTAGTAAAATTTATTTGTTTTTGGTATAATTTTTGCTAATTAAAAATCATAAAATAATAAAGATGATTCTAAGGAAAAAAAAGATGTTAAAAAAAGTATTTGTATTTGTTTTAGCTTTATTTTTTAGTGCATGTGCTGTAAATTCTAAAAATCAAAGTGTTGCAAAAGTTAATGAGCTTATAAAAATTCAAGCACAATGTTATAATCCTTCTGATTCTAAAGCATATGAAGCAAAAATTAAAGGCCTTGTGTATATTAGTGATGTGGGACTTAAGTATTGCGCAAATAAAAGAACAATTGATAAAAGTGCTTCCTTAAAAAAAGTTTATATTCATAGGGTATATGATTTAAATGAGAATTTAAAATATTCTTCTTCTAATGGAAGTAATTATTACATCAATGAAAATTTCAACTATTATTTTTATGTGTTTTTAAAAGAAGAATTAGAAAATAGAGGTATAGTTGTAGTAGAAGATACACAAGATTCTCCTTATGTTTTAAGAGTAGATTTAAGTTTTAATGATTTTTATTCTAAATTTGATTCTAGTTCTTTATTTTCAATTATTGCTAGTCAATTGACACTAAAAGATATTAATACCAATAAAACTATTAATATTAAAACCAAACAAGAAGTTAAAGGTTTTTATAATATCAAAGATCTACCTTTTTTCACTCAGCTTCTTATAAAACAAGTGGCTAATAAATCTGCAGATATTATCAGCTCTTTGTGAGGTGTTTTAATTGCCATGGATTTTCCTTTGCGAGTTTTTGTCCAGCTTGCAAGGAAGAGCTTTTAGAATATTCTTTAGGTATAAGAGAACTTGAGGGAAATTTTAAAGTTTATTATTTTTATCAATATGAGCAAATTAAGCATTTGATTTATTTTAAACACAAATTTCAAGGCTATTTTGTTTTAAATGCTTTGGCAAAATTGAGTTTTGCTAAATTTGAGGATTTTTTTCAACCATCTTGTAAAATTAATGCTATAGCTTTAGATGATAAAACATATAAAAATTACTCTCATACTGCTATTTTAACTAAATACTTAAATACTAAATTTATAAAACCTATGTATCACACCTTGCAAGCTAGTTCAGAATTTAAATATAGTGGTAAAAGTGTGAAATTTCGTAAAGATAATAAAAGATCTTATAAGCTTTTAAAGCGTCCAAAATATCCTATAATTTTAGTAGATGATGTGATAACTACTGGATTAAGTTTATTAGAGGCAAAAGAGCTTTTAGAAAAAAATAATATTGAAGTGCTTTTTGCTTTAGTTTTGGCTAATGCAAAATTTGATACAATATAGGCATTAATTTTAAGGATTTTTATGGAAAATATTTTTACTAAAGATTCAGATATTGAAAATATAGATATAGAAAGTTCTATAAAAAGTAGTTATTTAGATTATTCTATGAGTGTTATTATAGGCCGCGCCTTGCCTGATGCTAGAGATGGGCTTAAACCTGTTCATAGAAGAATTTTATATGCTATGAATGATTTAGGTGTTGGAAGTCGTAGTGCATACAAAAAATCAGCGCGTATAGTGGGTGATGTAATCGGTAAATATCATCCACATGGTGATACAGCTGTATATGATGCTTTAGTAAGAATGGCGCAAGATTTTTCTATGCGTTATCCAAGCGTAGATGGACAAGGAAACTTCGGTTCTATTGATGGTGATGGCGCTGCTGCGATGCGTTATACTGAAGCTAGGATGACGATTTTAGCTGAAGAACTTTTGCGTGATATAGAAAAAGATACGGTTGATTTTATACCAAATTATGATGATTCTATGAGTGAGCCTGATGTTTTACCTGCTAGGGTTCCAAATTTATTGCTTAATGGTTCAAGTGGTATTGCAGTGGGTATGGCTACCAATATTCCTCCGCATAGCTTAAATGAGCTTATTGATGGTTTGCTTTATTTAATTGATAATAAAAATGCAAGTTTAGAAGAAATAATGCAATTTATTAAAGGACCTGATTTTCCAACCGGCGGTATTATCTTTGGTAAAAAAGGTATTATAGAAGCATACCGCACAGGTCGTGGCAGGGTAAAAGTAAGAGCAAAGACCCATATAGAAAAAAGAGCTAATAAAGATATTATTGTTATAGATGAACTTCCTTATCAAACTAACAAAGCAAGATTAATAGAGCAAATCGCTGAACTTGCCAAAGAAAAACAAATCGAAGGTATTGCTGAAGTTAGAGATGAGAGTGATAGAGAAGGAATTCGCGTGGTAATTGAGCTAAAACGCGATGCTATGAGTGAGATTGTGTTAAATAATCTTTTTAAATCTACTACTATGGAAAGCACTTTTGGTGTGATTATGCTTGCTATACATAATAAAGAGCCAAAAGTTTTTTCTTTAATTGAGCTTTTAAATTTATTCTTAAATCATAGAAAAACTGTAATTATTAGAAGAACTATTTATGAGTTGCAAAAAGCTAGAGCTAGAGCACATATTTTAGAAGGTTTAAAAATTGCACTAGATAATATTGATGAAGTGATAGCTTTGATTAAAAACTCTCCTGACAACCCAACGGCTAAAAATTTATTAATGCAAAAATTTGGTCTAAGCGAGCTTCAATCTAATGCTATTTTAGATATGAAATTAGGCCGTTTAACAGGTCTTGAGAGAGAAAAAATTGATAACGAATTAAGAGAGTTATTAGCAGAAATAGAGAGGCTTGATCAAATTTTAAAAAGCGAAACTTTGCTTGAAAATTTAATCAAAGATGAATTAAAAGAAATCAGAACAAAATTTGATGTACCGAGAATCACTCAAATTGAAGATGACTATGATGATATTGATATAGAAGATTTAATACCAAATGAAAATATGGTAGTTACTATCACTCATCGTGGCTATATTAAGCGTGTTCCAAGTAAGCAATATGAAAAACAAAAACGCGGTGGTAAAGGCAAGGTTGCAGTTACAACTTATGATGATGATTTTATAGAAAGTTTCTTTACGGCAAATACACATGATACCTTGATGTTTGTTACTGATCGTGGACAGCTTTATTGGCTTAAGGTTTATAAAATTCCTGAAGGAAGTAGAACTGCTAAAGGCAAAGCTGTGGTCAATCTCATTAATTTACAAGCAGATGAAAAAATCATGGCAATTATTCCAACCACTGATTTTGATGAAAGTAAATCATTATGTTTCTTTACTAAAAATGGTATCGTAAAACGCACAAATTTAAGTGAATATCAAAACATTAGAAGCGTGGGTGTAAAAGCGATTAATCTAGATGAAAATGATGAACTTGTTACTGCAATTATCGTAGCAAGGGATGAAAATGAAACTCAAGAACAAAATTATGAAGAAAATTTAGAAAATGAAATGCTTGAACCTAATGAAGAGCTTGATAATACTATCGTTGGTAAAATGCTTTTTGCGGTTACTAAAAAAGGTATGTGCATTAAATTCCCACTTGCTAAAGTTAGAGAGATTGGCCGTGTAAGTAGAGGGGTAACTGCGATTAAATTTAAAGAAAAAGATGATGAGGTTGTGGGTGCTGTTGTTATAGAAAATGACGCTCAAGAAATCTTAAGCGTAAGTGCAAAAGGTATAGGTAAGCGTACTGATGCTGGAGAATATAGACTTCAAAGTAGAGGTGGTAAGGGTGTTATTTGTATGAAACTTACTGCCAAAACAAAAGATTTAATCGGTATAGTCATAGTTGATGAAAGTATGGATTTAATGGCATTAACAAGTAGTGGTAAGATGATACGCGTTGATATGCAAAGCATTAGAAAAGCAGGTAGAAATACAAGTGGTGTAATTGTTGTTAATGTTGAAAATGATGAGGTTGTAAGCATTGCTAAGTGTCCTAAAGAAGAAGATGAGGAATTAGATGCTGAAACTAATATGGATTTAAATTTAGAATAGTAAAATTATTGGAATGCTTTTTGCTGTTTTAATAAAATCAAATAAATTGAAGGTGTAAAAAATGAAAAAAGTTATTTTTATGTTTTGTTTAGCTTTGGGTTTTAGTGCTTGTGCACTAGATCAAAGAGGTGTGAATCCAAATCAGACTCAAGCAGCAAATTCTGATGTTGTGGTTCAAAAAGTTGATAAAGATGATGTGCGTAACATCATTAGAGAAGAAAAAATGCTTGCAAATGATACAAGCACAGACAATGATCTAACTTTTACAGCGGTGGGTGAGGGTATTGCTCCTTTAAATACGGTTTCAGTTGGTCAAGCTTTGGCTTTAGCTAAAAGAGCGGCAATTACCGATGCTTATAGACAATTAGCAAGTAAGTTGTATGGTGTCAGAGTTAATGGTAAAGATACAGTAAAAGATGCAATGCTTAAAAGCTCAACTATTACAGCGCAGGTAAATGGTTTGATTAAAAATGCAAGTGTTGTAGATCAAGACTTTAAAGATGGTCTTTATAGAGTAAATGTAGAACTTAAAATTGATGCTGACAAGTGGAAAGAATTGTTTGCTTATTAATCCTCATAATTTTTAATGCTACTGCCCAAGATGAATTTATATTTTGGGCAGAACTTTCTAATAAAAATTTTATTCTTTATCATCAAAATGAAACTATTTCTATGGCTATGACTAAAAGTAAAAATAAAAATTTAGAATATGCTTGTGAGTTAGCATATACGCCAAGTGATTTGAAGTCTTTAATACGCAATGATTTTGGTATGGTGGCTGAAGAAAAGATGACAAAGCTGGATAAATTTAACTTTTTAAATGCTCACAAAAATGATTTAATTGATTGCTTTTTTAACTCAAAAATAGATGTAAAAGATTTTGTAAAAAGTGAACAAGCAAGTGCGCAAAGTGAAACTTATGTGAGAATTTTGCCGCTAAGATTTATAGTTGAATTTCACGATAATAGTGCCTTTGTATATTATCTTAAATAAATACAAAGCTTGCTTTTATAAAAATCAAGTTAAAATACTTAAAAAAATATTAAGAGTAAAAGATGTATAAAAGTATCCCTCGTTATTTATTATTTAAATACCTGCGTTTTGATAAAGATCAACCCTTTATTATGCTTTCAAAAATTTTAGCCTTTTTAGGTGTAAGTATAGGACTTTGTGTGCTTTTAGTTGCAATGGCCATTATGAATGGCTTTGATAAAGAATTTGAGAGAAAACTTTTTACTATGAATTACCCTATCACTATATTACCGCGTTTTGGAGCAAATGTAGATGATAAATTATTACAAGAATTAAGAAGCAAATTTCCAAATTTATTATTTAGCCCTTATATTACTACTCAGGTTATAGCAAGAAATGATTTAAAATTGGAAGGCGGTATGCTTTTTGGGGTTAATTTTGAAGATGAAAAAAAGATCAATGAGGTAGTAGCTCAAGCTTTAAAAGATAAAAAATTAGATAATTTTGATATTTTAATTGGTAAGGGTTTAAAAGATGAATTTAGACTTGATTATAATGAAAAAATTACCTTAATTTTTTCCAATCTTAATGCAAGCGGACTTTCGCTTATTCCAAAAGTTAAAAGATTTGATGTTATGGCTGATTTTTCTTCAGGTTTGTTAGCTTATGATAAAGCTTATATGTATACAGATGTAAAAGCTTTAGCTAAGATTTTGTCATATCCCCAAGGAAGTTATGATGGAGTGCATGTATATTCAAATAAACCTTTTGAGGATATTAAACAAATTGAAGCTTTCTTGGGTGCAAGATATGCTAGTATAGGTTGGTGGGAGCAAAATGGAAATTTCTTTGCAGCATTAGCTTTAGAAAAAAGAGCTTTGTTTATAGTATTGATGTTGATTATTTTGGTCGCAAGTTTAAATATAGTAAGTTCTTTATTAATGATAGTAATGAATCGTCGTAGTGAGATAGCTTTGTTGCTTTCTTTAGGAGCTAGTAAGTTAGAGATTAAAAAAACATTTTTTTCTTTAGGATTTTTGATAGGTGGAAGTGGTATCGTAGCAGGTGTGATACTTGCAGCTATTGCTTTGTGGATACTTGGAAATTTTGACATTATTTCTTTACCAAGTGATGTTTATGGCATGAGTAAGCTACCTTTGGAGCTTTCTTTTGTTGATTTTTGTACTACGATTTTTGGTGCTATTATGATTGTGAGCTTGTCTTCTTATTATCCTGCTAAAAAAGCAACACAAGTAGATATTTTAGATACTTTAAGAAACGAATAAATTGAGAAATTTATTCGTTTAAGAATTTTTGAATTTCATTGAAAAAGCTTTCATAACTAATATCTTTAATGGTTTTAATAAATTTTCCATTCTCATCAATCAAATAAAATTCGCCACTATGTGCTATAGAATATCCCATAGCAGAATCTTTAAGATTGATTTTTTCATATACTACGCCATAATTTTTAGTAACTTTTTCTAATTCTTTTTCATCTTTAGCAACCAATGCAGTTGAATTTGGGTAAAAATACTTAACCCATTGGCTAGTTTGAGTTAAGTTGCTATCTCTTGCTGGATCTAGTGAGATAAATATCACATGAGCTTTTTCTTTATTTGGCATTTTTTCTAAAACATTAGCAATCAAGGCAAGCTCGCTAGGACAGACATCAGGACAATATGTATAGCCAAAATATATAATTAGTTTTTTACCGATAAAATCTTTTAGACTAAGTATGCCTTTTTCAGAATTTAAGTGAAAATTGTATTTGTTGTTTTCAAAATACTGCACAGATATAAAAAATACTCCAAAAATTACCACAATTAATAAAAAAATATTTATTTTTTTCATATTTTACCTCTTTACATCAAAGTCAAAATAAAAACCTAGTGGAGTTTCATCATCAAAAAGCTTTATTCTAAAACGCATTATATCTAGAGTGCAAGAACTTAAAACTAATTTAGCATGATAAGTATTGTTTATTTTTTTAAATTGTGGAACAATATCTCCCATATACATATTAAGTCCATAAACCCTAGCATTAAGTTTTTTAAACTCACCTAAATTGGTAATATTTAAATCAAGCTCATTTAATGTAGTAATAGGCTTTGGATTTAAATTTACTAAGACTTTTTTATCCTTAAAATTGTATTCACATTCTTGAATGTTTAGATCACATGTTAGAGGTGTTAAAATGGTAATTAATTCTCTCTTTTTTCCGGTATTTGATGAATTGGTGTAAAAATAAGCCCCGCATATAGCAAAGACTATAGCTAAGGCAAAGACAAGTAGATTTTTCATTATTTTTTAATGCTTCTTGACTCGATATCTTTTAGTTCAATCGTGCTATTATCATCAAAATAAAGAGTTAGATTGGCCTTTGTTTGCGGTGTGATATTTTCTTTGAGATTTAGTATCATAATGTGCATCCCACCAGGTTTAAGTTCAGTGCTTGAATTAGCTTTTATTGTGATTTGAGGAATTTGAACCATCATTTTTTTACCATCCTTCATAATATGATCATGAATTTCAGCTGTATCGCTTAATGAACTTTGAGCTTTTATGAGTTTAATATCTTTGTTTGAGTTGTTTTTAAGTTCTAAAAAAAATGCCGTTGTTTTAGAATTAGGTGGAGTTTGTCTTACATAAGGATCATTTATAGTAATTTGATTTGAAAAAGCAAAAGTGCTTAATATGGCTAAACTAAGTAATTTTTTCATTATTTTTCCTTTTTTTGTTTTTGGTTATTTGTAAACATTATACACGGAAAAAATTAAAAATATATTTATTGTAAAAATATTATAATTAGCTCTTTGTTGTTTTAATTTTTAATAGAAAGGTGAAAATTGTTTAAAATTATATTAGCATTGTTTAGTTTGGCTGTGTTTGCAAATGCAAATAATCTTGCAAAAATTTATCTAAACGAAGGTATTGATGCAGTTGAAAGGGTATTGGAGCAAGAGTTAAGTAAAAAAGATTTTTGGCTTGATGAGATAAAAGACAAAAATATTAGTTTAGGATATTATGAGGAAAATGTTGCAATAGTTTTAACAAATAAAAGTGATAAAATTATTAGAGTTTATCACTACAATGATGGAAAAGTAGAAAAGAAATTTATCCAAAGGGATGTTTTAACAGGTTTAGCTGGAGATAAAGAAGTAGAAGGAGATTTAAAAACTCCAATAGGTTTTTACGAACTTGGAAAGAAATTTTATCCTGGTGATCCATATTATGGCCCATTTGCATTTGCAACAACTTACCCAAATGTTTTAGATAAAACTTTGGGTAAAACAGGTGGTGGTATTTGGATTCATGGCTATCCTTTAGATGGAACACGCTTGGATACTTATAAAACTAGAGGTTGTATTGCTGTGCATAATGATTTATTGGAAGATTTTAATAAATTAGTAGCTGATAGAAAATCTTATGCAATGACAGAAGAGAAAAATAAAGTAAGAGCAACTCATGATGAAATAGCGATTTTACTAGCTAATTTATTTGCCTGGAAAGATAGTTGGCAAAAAAGTGATATAAATAAGTATTTATCTTTTTATGATAAAAAAATTTTTAAACATAATAATAAATCCACTTATGAGCAATTTGCAAAAAATAAAGAAAGAATTTTTGCAAAGAGAGAAAAAAAGAGCATTAAATTTTCAGATCTTAGCATAAGTCCTTATCCAAATGATAAAAATGAGAAAATTTTTAGAATAGGATTTTATGAAGACTATCGTAGCACTAACTATAAATTCAAAGGAGAAAAAGTCCTTTATGTTAAGCTAGTTGAAGATAAAATGCAAATTTTAGCTGAACAATAATGGCATATATAAAAATTGATCGTTTGGCTTATGAGTATAATCTTGACTTAATAGCCTCTAAAGCAGGAGGTTATCAAAAAGTAATATGTGTTTTTAAAGATAATGCTTATGGACATGGAGCTAAGCTTTTAGCTCCTATAGCTAGAGCAAAAGGTATAAATTTTATAGCGGTAAAAAATGAAGCTGAAGCAAAAGAGCTTGAAGATATTTTTGATAATATCTTAATTCTATCCCATCATCCACATGGCAATGAAAGTGAAAAATTTATTTATGCTTTAAATGATAAAAATGATATTAAAAAATTCAAGCAAAATATAAAAATTCATTTAGTTGTAGATACAAATATGCATAGAAATGGAATTATACCTGAAGAAATTCAAGAAGTGATACAAGAACTACAAAGTAATAATTTAATACTTCATGGAGTGATGATGCACTTTGCAGGAAGTGATGAAATAGATGCTAGTTATTTTGTGCAAAAACAAAAATTTAAACAAGCTAAAGAGCTAATATATACTTTGCTTTGTGATGAAGCTAAAAAGCTTATATTTCATTCACATAATTCTGAAGCATTGTTTAGAGCAAGCGAGCTTGGGTGCGATGAGTATTGTAGAGTAGGGCTTGTGCAATTTGGCTATGCGCATTTTAATAAAGACTTACGCAAAGTTTTAAGTTTATGGGCTGAAAAATTAAGCCAAAGAGCGTTGAAAAAAGGTCAAAGTGTTGGTTATGGTGGTGTATATAATGCAAAAGAAGATCTTGAAATAGCAACTTATGATTTAGGTTATGCAGATGGGCTTTTGCGTTATGATGGAAAACAAGATTTTTTTCTTCCTAATGGTAAGAAATTGCTTGGAAAAATGTCTATGGATAGTTTTTCTTGTGAGAATGATGAAGATGAAATTTGTGTTTTAAATGATGCAAATATTATGGCTAGTTTTTTTAATACTATCAACTATGAAATTTTAGTCAAACTTTCTCCAAATTTGAAAAGAATTTTAGTTTAAGATAAAAAGTGTTAATATATCTAAAGAAAGGGCAAATATGGCATTTTTAAATTGGGCTATTTTAATTTTATTTTTATTTATAGTATTTTTATTGATAAATCGTTACGAGAGAAAAATAAAAATTTTATATAAAAATATTGAAATCTTGAAAAACGAGTGTAAAAAAAATAGTGAAAATATAGAAAAAAATAGAATTTTAATAGAAAAAAATAGATCAAATATCGAAGATATAAAAATTCAAGATTAATTTTTATCTTGAAGTATTTTTGCTATCAATTCTAATGGATGTAAAAAATGCGTGGAGGATTTTTCATGCTCTAATGCATTTGAAATTTGCATTCTACAAGCTGAACATTCTGCACTGATAATTTCCACATTGCTTTTTTGTATATTTTGAGCTTTTCTTATACCAACTTGCAAAGCTTTTTCATAGTGATCAGTTTGCATACTAACACCACCAAAACCACAGCATTCATTTGAGTTAATAAGTTCTTTGAAAGTATAGTTTTGTTTAAGCAAGGCTCTAGGTTCTTTAAAAACACCTTGCATTTTTCTTGCATGACAAGGATCGTGGTATGCAATTTTTGTCTTTAATTTTTTCTTTGTTTTTAAAAGCTCTTCTAGTTTAGTATATTCATAAAAATATTTTGTTGCAAGTAGTATTTTACTAGAAATATTTTTAGCTCTTATAGCCCATTCTTCATCTTTTTGCATGTGGAAAAAATGTTCATAGTCTATACTAATCATCGCAGAACAGGTTGCTTCGGGGATAATGATATAATCTAGAGTTTTTAATTTTTCTTCAAAATAAACGATATTTTTTTTAGCTAAAATTTCTACACTTTTAAAATCTCCAGTAAAATAATGAGGAGCACCGCAACAAGATTGATCTTTTAATAAATCTACATTGATTTTAAGATGTTTACAAATTTCAAGCAAAGCAAAACCCGTATTTGTATAAGAGTAATTTGACAAGCAGCCTATAAAAAGTCCTATGGTTTTTTCACCTTGATTATTTATGAAATCAGGATTAGAAGCTAGAAAGCTTTTTTTAGCTAAAGAAGGAAGCAAACGATCTTTTTTGATTAAAGGTAGGTTAAATTTAGCTTTCATTCCCAAATTTTTATGTTGTAAACTAAAAGCACAGCTTTGGAAAACATAACCAAATCTTGCTAAAATATCTAGAATTTTTCTGCGTCTTAGAAAAAAGAAAGCAAGTTTTTTGTACCAAGCAATGCCAAATTTTTGTGCTATATCGTAACGCACTTTTTCAATAGCGCTATCCACTCTTAAATGGCTTGGACAAACTTCAACGCAATTTGTACACAAAAAACATGATTCAAATATTTTTTTAAGATTTTTATCAAGCTCTAGTTCTTGGTTTTCATAAGCACTGATTAAATCTAAAAAGCCACGAGGGGAAGTACTTTCATCGCGATTTATTTCATGTATGGTGCAAACTGGTATGCATTTTCCACATTTTACGCAAGCATTAGAAATTTCATTAACATTTAACATATTAAACCGTTTTAGAGAAAACTTTTTTATCTTCGCTAATGCGTTTTAAATATTTATCAAAACACATAGCAATATTACGGATTAAAAGTACTCCTGTTTCATTAACTTTGATATGAGTTTTATCTATGTTGATAAATTCATTAAGTTTTTGGAGTTCTTCTAAATCTTGCTTAAAATATTCAAAAAAATCAATCTTAAATTTACTTTCAATATTTTTTATATTAAGAGCAAAATTACTCATAAGTTCCATAATAACAGCTTTTCTTAGTTCATCATCATCATCAAGCATGATACCTTTTTCGCAAGGCAATCGACCTTCATCGATAGCCTTTTCGTAGCTTGGCATATCTTTGAAATTTTGCATATAGTGTCTTTTACCTTCGCCTATACTTGTTAGGCCAATCCCGATTAAATCAGTTCCGCCTTTTGTAGTATAGCCTTGAAAATTTCTATGCAAACTACCATTTTCTAAGGCTTTAAAAAGTTCATCTTGTGGTTTTGCAAAATGATCCATTCCTATCATTTTATAACCATTTTGAGTTAAAAATTTTTCACAATATTCTAAAATTTGAAGTTTTACATCAGGACTTGGTAGAGTGTTTTCGTCAAATTTTCTCATATTTTTTTTAAGCCAAGGCACATGTGCATAATTAAAAATAGCAAAGCGATCGGGATTAATCAGCAGTGCTTTTTCTAAAGTTTGCTTAAAACTTTCTAGACTTTGATAAGGAAGGCCATAAATTAAATCCATATTTACTGAATTTATCCCTTTTTTTCTTACCATATCTACTGCATTTTTGGTAAGTTCAAAAGGTTGAATTCTATGAATTTCCTTTTGAACCTTTTCGTTAAAATCTTGCACACCAAAACTAATGCGATTAAAGCCATTTTGAATTAAAACATCAGCTTGTTCTTCATTTAAGAATCTAGGATCAATTTCACAACTTACTTCACTATCTTGGGTAAAATTTGGAAAAATGCTTTTTATTTTAAAAATCAAACTTTGCAATTGTTTAGCAGAAAAAAAAGTAGGCGTGCCACCACCAAAATGCATTTGAGCTACTTCCCTTTGTGTGTCAATGATATTTGCTAAAAGATCAAGTTCTTTAAAAAGATAATTTAAATATCTTTCTTTACTTTCTTCTTTTGCGGTATATATTACATTACAACCGCAAAAATAACAAGCACTCCTGCAAAAAGGCAAATGAAAATATAAAGATAATTGTGCTGTTTGTTGTTTTAAAATTTTTATATAGTCTTCATATTTAAAATGGGTGTTAAATTCTACTGCAGTAGGATAAGAAGTGTATCTAGGTCCTGCTTTGGAGTATTTAACAAAATTTTTATAATCTCTCATTTTTTGCCTTTTTGCATCATTTCTTTCATGTTTATAAATAAGTTAGGATGTTTTGTATGAATATTGCTGATTAATTGATCTAAATCAATATTAACTTCTTTTATACCTTTGGAAACTTGATGTTTAATCTCATCCATTGCAACTGTCCATACATCATTAAAGTCAATAGGAATTTGTTGATAGATAGCCTTTTCTAGTTTAAGTTCAAAATTATCCTTTTGTATCTTTTTGGCACTTTGTAAAAACTCAATCAGAGTTTTTACAGAAAACATAGTTTTAACTTCATCATTTTCATCTACTATAAACCATGGTTCGGGTGCTAAATTATGGCCATTTTTTAGACTTAACTTTTTTTCTTTATCGTTAATGTGGGTTAGATGAAATATAGTTTGATTGTGTTTTTCTATGCCCAAATGATTAGATAATTCATTGATTACATCTTGAGAGCTTTTTTTGCTTAGACTATTCAATCTCACTCCTTATTTGTTAATAATTTTGCAATTTCTTTTGCATGATAAGTTATGATAAGCTTAGCTCCAGCTCTTTTAAAAGCAAGCATAGTTTCAAGTACTATTTTTTCATAGTCAATCACACCTGCTTTTTGACCTGCTTTTAGCAAAGCATATTCCCCGCTTACATTATACACACAAAGTGGAAGTTTAGAATGATTTGCTATATCTTTTACTACATCTAAATACGCAAGTGCTGGTTTTACCATTAAGATGTCAGCACCTTGTTTTTCATCTTCTAAGCTCTCACATAAGGCTTCTTTACCATTGGTAAAATCCATTTGATAGGTTTTTCTATCTCCATAACTTGGTGCAGAATCAGCCACATCTCTAAAAGGCCCATAATAGGCTGAAGCAAATTTAGTAGAATAAGCCATAATAGGTAAATTTTCAAAACCATTTTCATCTAAAGTTTTTCTTAAAGTTTCAATAATACCATCCATCATGCCGCTTGGTGCTATCATATCTGCACCGTTTTTAGCATGAATTAGAGCTTGTTTGGCTGAAATTTCTAAAGTTAAATCATTATCTACACTTTTACTTTTTGGATCAATAATACCACAATGCCCATGATCAGTATACTCACAAAAACAAAGATCGGTAATTACTACCAAATTAGGAAATTTTGCTTTAATAGCTCTTAGACTTGTAGCAATCAAGCCATCATCGCTTAATGCATCACTTCCACAACTATCTTTTTTGGAACTTTCTAACACGCCAAATAAAATAATCGCTTTAATACCAAGATTAATTAACTCCTCACATTCTTTTAAAATTTCATCTAAGCTCATTTGAAACACACCTGGCATAGACGTGATTTCATTTTTAATATTAGCACCATTGATAACAAAAAGTGGATAGATTAAATCATCTAAATTTAAGGTATTTTCTTTTACTAAGCTTCTAATATTCTCATTAAGTCTTAATCTTCTAAAGCGTTTAAACATAAATTTCCTTTTTGTTTGTTAAAATTGTTTAAATTCTAGCATATTTTTTATAAAAAAGGTAAAGTAAAATAATGACTATTCAAATTTCTGAAATAGCAAAACTCCCCACTCGTTTTGGGGAATTTAATATACAAAGTTTTAAAGAAAATGATAAAGAACATCTTTGTATTTTTAAAGGAAAATTGGAAAAAGAAGTTAATATTAGAATCCATTCAGAATGTTTAACAGGGGATGTTTTGGGAAGCTTAAAATGTGATTGTGGAGAACAGCTTGATTTTTCTTTAAAATACATTCAAGAGCATAGTGGTATGGTGATTTATCTAAGGCAAGAAGGAAGAGGTATAGGACTTTTTAATAAAATTAATGCTTATGCTTTGCAAGATAAGGGTTTTAATACCATAGAAGCAAATCACCAATTAGGTTTTAAGGCGGATGAGCGTAGTTATGAAATAGTAGAATTTATACTTAAGCATTATAAGATTTCTAAAATTAACCTTTTAACTAATAATCCTGAAAAGCTAAATTCATTAAAAGAAAAAATTAATTTAAGAGTACCTATTTTAATAAAAGCAAATCGTTTTAATAAAGATTACTTAGAAATTAAATATACACAAATGGGACATCTAAATTGAAAAAATACGAAGAGCAATTAAATTTTTTAAAAGATTTTGCAAATAAAGATGATTTTTTTAAAAAAATCACGCTCTATAAAGAGTTGTTAGAAAAATTTAATGCTGTGCATAATTTAACTCATTTTGAAAATATAGATGAAAATATTATTGATAGTGTTAAAATTTTAGATTTTTATGATTTGAGTAATAAAAAAAAGATCATTGATATTGGAAGTGGGGCTGGTTTTCCTGCATTATTTTTAGCTTGTATTTTGCAAGATAATGAATTTTTTCTTTTTGAGCCTAGCGCTAAAAAGGCCTCATTTTTAAGGGTGGTTAAAACTGAACTTAATTTGATAAATGTAAATATCATAAAAGAAAAATTACAAAACTATCCACCTTTTAAAGTAGATTTAATTACTTCAAGAGCTTTAATGGATGTAAAACCTTTGGTAGAAATTTCAAATGGTTTTTATGATAAAAATACTTTATTTTTGCTTTATAAAGGAAGTGAAGTTTATGATGAATTGCAAGAATTGAAAGATTATCAAATTTTTAATCAAGGCTTTAGGAATTATTGTCTTTTAAAGATAAAGGAAAAACTATGTTAATTTTTGGACATCCTTTGATAAATATGCAAAAATTTAGTCATTATGAAAATATTTTTATCAAAACAAATGTAAATTGTTTTAACTATAATGAACAAAATATAAAAAGTGCAAAAGAGGAAAAAATAGATTTTGCTATATATGCCAAGAATGAGGAAGAAATTTTACTTTCTAATGCACTAGGAGCAAAATATATTTTAATAGAAGATGAGAGATTAGCAAAAATTGCCTCAAAAATGGCTGAGTTTTATATGTTTGACTCTAAAATTTTATTTTTACTTGATGTTTTAGATAATAATTTAAAAAAAGCTTATGAGTTAAGCGTTGATGGAGTGTGTTTAAAATCTTATATCACCCAAACTAAACCCATTAAGGGTTTAGTTTAATTATTTAAAACTTTTTCTTCCTAGCATCC
>NZ_JAKMSF010000011.1:0-44676 GCF_025772505.1 Campylobacter sp. CNRCH_2016_3089 | reverse complement strand
CTGAGCTAACGAGACAATCAAAAAATGAAATTATGCCAAAAGAATATTTTTTTGTCAAGATCTAAAATAAAAATTTAAGCATATTCTTAAATATGCTTAAATTTAAACGATTAAGCTAAGTCCAATGACACTTTTCCATTTTTAATTTCTGCCACCTTAACCTTAACCTCGTTACCAATTTCTAACTTTTCCTTGAATTTAGAATTATGCAATAAACCATCTACGCCATCTCTAAGTTCTACAAAAACTCCAAATTCTACAACTTTTTGAACTTTTCCTATAAATTCTTCTCCGATATCAAATTTAGGCACTTCTTTTCTATCGCGCTTTTTATTAGAACCTTTAGAATGAACTAAATTTAATATATATTCTTTGCTTTGAGAAATAAAATCATGATTAATTCCTGCTATTTTAACCTCACCTTTATCTCTATCTAAGTCAATATTAACTTCAAATTTTTCTATAATCTCTTTTATAGTTTTACCACCTTGGCCAATAATATCAGGGATTTTACTTGGATCTACATTAAAAATTTCAATCTTTGGTAAAATTGTTTCATTAACAACTATGTTTTGATTAGCCTCTTCCATTAATTGTAAAATGTGCTCCCTAGCTTCTTTTGCTTGATATAAAGCCTCTTTTAAAACTTGTTGCTCTATACCGCCAAGTTTTATATCCATCTGCAAAGCAGTGATTCCCTCGTAACTCCCTGCTACTTTAAAATCCATATCTCCATCATGATCCTCAAGACCCATAATATCTGTTAAAATAGCATATTTTTCATCTTCAAAAACAAGTCCCATTGCCACACCTGCCACTAGTTTTTCACTTTTTACCCCTGCGGCTCTTAAAGCCAAAGCACCACCACAAACAGTAGCCATGGAACTAGAACCGTTGCTTTCTAAAATTTCAGACACTAAACGAATAGTATGAATATAATCCGTATCAATACTAGGATGTAAAGCTCTTTTTGCTAAATTTCCATGCCCTAACTCTCTTCTACCTGGAGCTTTTATAGGAGTAGCCTCACCTACAGAAAAACCTGGAAAATTATAATTTACCATAAATTTTTCGCATATTGGATTTTTCTCTGTTAACAAATCTGACATTTGCGCATCATTATCACTTCCCAAAGTAGCTATAACTAAAGCTTGAGTTTGTCCTCTAGTAAAAAGACACGATCCATGTGCATTTGGCAGAATATTTGTCTCTATATCTATCTTTCTAACATCTTTAAAACCTCTACCATCTGCCCTTTTATTTTCATTAAGAATTTGACTTCTAACAAGCTCTCTTTTGCACAAATATAAAGCTTTCTCAATATCTTCAATTTTCCATTCATTTTCAATAGCACTAGCTTCATTTTCAATCTCTTTTGCTATTTGTGAGATTTCACTTGCTCTTTCACTTTTCGCCATTTGGTTAATTGCAATTTTAAGCTTTGAGATATAAGAATTTTTAATAAAATCAACAATTTTACCACCATCTGTTTCTATTTTAAATTCAAGTTTGGAATTTTTTCTATAAGCAGCAAAAACTCTTTCATATTCATTAGAGCCACGCAAAATCGCATTACCTGCAAATTCCAAAGCCTTTAAAACATCATCCTCATTAAGCTCATTCATATAATGTTGACCATTTTGTTTGTTTGCTAAAGCTCTCATTTCTATCATTAAAAGCTCATCTTTAACACCCGCCACATAAAGGTCTAAGGTGCTATTTTTTAATTCACTATTGCTTGGATTTAAAACAAATTCATTATTCATACGACCTATTCTTACACCACAAACTGGCGCTTTTATAGGAATATCACTTAAATATAAAGCAATGCTTGCGGCATTTAAACTCATCACTTGCAGATCTACTTCAGGATCAGCAGAAAGAACCATTACTACAATTTGAGTTGGATAGGCATAGCCTTTTGGGAAAAGAGGTCTTAAACTTCTATCTATAATCCTTGCACTTAAAGTTTCATTATCACCTGGTTTAGTTTCTCTTTTTACATAACCACCTGGAATTCTTCCTGCTGCATAAGCTTTTTCTATATATTGTACCGTAAGAGGTAAAAAATCCTCTTCTACCATTTTTTCTTCTCTAGCAACAGTTGCCAAAACTACAGCATTTTTTTCTTGCATTAAAACTGCACCTGCTGCTTGTTTTGCAACCTTATTAGTCTCAAATATTTCAAGATGATTATTAATATTTATTTCATGTCGCATGATTTTTCCTTTAATATTTTCATCATAGGCAAAAACCAAATAAGCTTTTTAAATTTTAAAAATTAAAACTTAAAAAGCCTGTTTTTGTTTTGCCTATAAATTTATATCTAAACAACCGATTGTTTAGATATAAATTTATCTCTTTAATGGAAGATAATATTTACTTTCTTCTAAAATATCTAAAATTTCATGAGCTTGCAAAATCGTTTTATTTTTAAAATAAAACTCAATATTCACAAAATGATCAATTTTTTGCACACAATAAACCTCATCTACAAAAACACCGATATATTCATATACATCACTTGGCATTAAAGCAGTAGCATAAACAATACTATTTACTTCTTCTTTTAACAAACTTTTAATACATGAAGAAGCAGTAATTCCACTTTCGCAACCTTCATGCAATATTAAAATATTTCTCCCTTTTAAATCCTTTAAAAGATTTCCTTTTCTATAACGATACACATTTTTTAAAATTTTTTCTTCGTAGGTTCTATTGGCTTCACCATAAATATAATCTAAACTTATATCAAAAGCTTTAATTAAAGCCTCATTATAAACCAACTCCTTTGTTTCACTAATCATAGCTATTTGACATTCATCATTATTAGGAGCTTTAATTTGTTCTGTAAATAAAAAATCATATGGAATTTCTAATTTTTGTGCTAGTGTATCAACAAAAACTATCGATTTTAAAGAAGGTGTAATAATAATATAATCTTTTAGTTTGTTTAATGGTAATATATCATATAATTTCTCAAGTGCATCTTTTTCATCTTCAAAAAATATCATATCGACCTTTCATTTTCCTCTAAAGAAAAATCATAAGATACTCCGCCTAATGGATAAAAATTAAACATAAAATATACACCACTTTGATCTTTAGCACTAATACCACCACTTGTAAGTTTAGGTGAAATATCTTTGCGATACATCAAAGAATAATTCCAACATTTTCTTTGATAAGTATAACCTATCTCCCATTTTTCAGGATCTTTGTTCAAATCAAACCACAATCCACCAAAAATTTGATAATTAGTATTTATATCATATTGGGCTTTAGTCCCTATAAAATTATATTTTTCATTCTCATACATTCTATAAGCATGGTTTAAACTAATCTTCCATTCACCATAATCAAACAAAGCTTCACTAAAAACCTTATCAAAACGATTATCAGCTCCAGAATATTCAGCTTCATTTCTTAAACTTATATAATCATTGTAAAAATATTCTACAACATTATCAAAAGCACCAAAGCTACCTTCTTTAGTAAAGTATTTAACCTTCAAGTTATGATATAATTTTTTTTTGCCTAAAGTATTATAAAAATACTGATACATTGAAAAATTAAGTTGCTCAGGATCATTTTTTAACTCTACAAAATCTTCAGTGATTTCACCCGATTTAGCTCCAGGTAGAAAATAATTAACCCCTAAATATAGAGTATGATAAAAATTTTCATATGGCTTTGAAAGATCTGTATATAAAGAAAAATTATGAGAATTTCTAAATAAATGTTCTTGATTTTTAACATCTGTATTAGAATAATCTACAAAATTTGCATATATCCTTTCTGTGAAAGCAAAATTTAAAAAATCATCAAAAAAACTCGTATGATAAATTAAAGGTAAATCAAAATCTAAAGTTTTAGCATAAATACCCGTATGTCTATAATACCTATGAAAAGAAGCATCCAAGCTATATTGTATATAATTATCAAAAAATCCATTTAAATATCTATGATATTGAAAAGATGGATATTCTTGTAAAGTATCTTTATTGCTAATTTTAGAAGTGTCTATATAATACTTTGCATAAGCACCATAATAATTATCATCATCTGATAAAAAATAATTTATTTTAGAAGTAACTAAAGAAGCTTCGGTTTTTGTACTAGAACTTAAATTCATATAATCAACATCATTTAAATAAGTAGCATCAACCCATAAACCCTCTTGAAATTCTTCACCTAAAAGACTTTTAAATAAAGATTCATTGGAATATTTAACCCCTAAACCATAGTGTTCTTTATTTTTTAAATTTTCTTCTCTTTTATAACTTGATTTTTCACCAAAAATACCACCGCTAATTTCACCTTGAGAATAAGGGGTATCAATAAATCTTAAAGTTGAGTATAAGCCATAACCTCTTTTTGTTCTAATCTGAGGTTCAAATTGAATGTCCACATTATCATCAATAACATAATAAATTGGCTGATTATAATATAGCCCCTCACTTTGTTTTAAAACTACTTGGGGAATTAACAATCCGCTTTTTCTTTTAGTGTCTACACTAAAACCAAAATAAGGTAAATACATTACCGGAACATTTTTTACATATAATCTTGCATTATAAAGATGTAAAAAATTACTCTCTTTGTTTAATTTGCCTTCATCAAAACGAATTTCCCAATCAGGATTTTCAACATTACAACTAGATACAACAGACTTTTTACTCATTACAAATTTGTCATCAATTTTAGCTTGATGACATTGTAGCCAAACCTCCAAATCATTATTTGAAAAAAATAAATTTTTAAAAGCTGTAGTGTTATCTTTTAAGTTAATCTTCGTATAAGTAGAATTAGTTCTTTCTTTTTGCCCCCTTAAGATATTAACATCTCCAAAAAGCTCCAAATCTTTTGTTGTTTCATTAAATTTAGCCTCGCTTGCAGTTATCAAATAAAAATCAGATACTACAACTACATTATTTTTTGCCTCTATGATATCATTTTTTTTGACAACATCCAAAGCATAAATATCTACTTTGGAAGCATATAAACTTCCTATGCAAGCCAAAGAAAGTAATATTTTACGCAAGATCTATCACCACTGTTTTGGCCGCATAATCATGCCAAGTTTTTAAAACGATATTACTTAAAGCCCAAGCAAAACCCAAACCATACAACATATCACTAATTTGCCTTACACCTGCTCTTAAAGCACTTTGAATGAAATTTGGTTTATCTAATAAGTTTTGATCAATAACCATAATCTTCAAAAGCATTTTTCCTAAAGTTGCGCCATATAAATATGTAAATAAACTATGATATGTAAATTGCAAAATTAAAGTTCCACCAGCAAAACGTATTAAAAGATTGTGAATTTCATCATAAGTTTGCATAGAACTAATCTTATCAAATAAAATAATACTCACAATAGCTAAAATCACAAAACTATCAACAATATAAGCTAAAAATCTTTTTTTAAAACTTGCTATTTTTAGCTCTTCTTTTTCTAGTTTGTCAAATAATTCTTGATTTGCACTCATTTAAGAACCTGAAAAGCAATATCTTTTCTATGTTGTTTTCCTTTAAAATGAACATTATCACAAAGCATATAAGCGTTTTTTTGCGCTTCTTCAATACTTTTTCCAATTCCTACACAAACTAATACACGACCACCACTAGCATATAGTTTGTTATTTTCTAAAATTACTCCAGCATAAGAAATATGAGAATTTTGCGGAATTTCTCCTATATCAATTAATGCTTTTGGAGAATCTTTATAAGGATAGTTTTTACTTGCACAAACCACACCTACTGCAAATTCATCTTTGATTTTTATACGAGTATTTGCAAGATTTTTATTCACACATGCTAAAAATAAATCCAAAGGATTTTCTATCAAAGGCATCAAAACTTCACACTCAGGATCACCAAAACGCACATTGTATTCTAAAACATAAGGTTTATTATTTACAACCATCAAACCTATAAACAATACTCCAACAAATTCAGCACCCTCTTCTTTCATACCTTTAAGAGTTGGTACTACTATATCTTTTTTTACTTGCTCTAATAAATTTTCACTTGCTAAAATACTTGGAGCATATGCACCCATTCCTCCTGTGTTTGGTCCCTTATCATTATCCAGTAATCTTTTATGATCTTGTGCAGCAGGTAACAATATAAAATCATCTCCATCACAAACTGCAAATACACTTAATTCAAATCCGTTGAGATATTCTTCTATAACAACAATCTTACCAGCTTCACCAAAACTCTCTCCGCTAAGCATATTTTTAGTAGCCTCTAAAGCTTCTTCATGGCTTTGAGCAATAATCACACCTTTGCCCGCACACAAACCATCTGCTTTTACCACTATAGGAGGAGTTAAACTCATAATAAATTTCTTAGCTTTCTCATAATCTGTTGTATTTAAAAATTTAGCTGTTTTAATTTTATATTTTTTTAAAAAACTCTTCATATAAGATTTTGAAGCTTCAAGCATAGCAGCAGCTTTAGTAGGACCAAAAATAGCAATATTATTTTCTTTAAAAAGATCTACTATACCCTCTGCTAGAAAATTTTCACTTCCAACTATGCAAAGATCAATCTCAGATGCCTTTGCATAAGCTGTAATAACCTTAGGATCTTTCATATTAAGATTTGTTCCTATTTTAGCGGTAGCACCATTTCCTGGTGCAAAATAAAATTCCAAATTATCATTTGTTTTTTGAAGAGCCAAAGCGATAGAATATTCCCTAGCACCGCTTCCTAATATTAAAATTTTCATTATTTTCCTTAAAATATCAAAACCCAAATGGCCGGAGTATAAGTGTCTGACCCTCAAAAAGTCAAAGTATGCCATTAGGTGATTTTTAAAGGCTGCAGCTTCTCGCTTTTTTCAAAACTCAAACGAAGTCACAGAACACGGTAAATCACACATCACAGCTTATAATTAATGTGTTGGATCCTCTTTAATACCATATCGAACCATTTAGGCATTCTAATTATAACTAAGAAAACTTAAAAATAGGGTTTAAAAGGATTTTTATAAAATTTTGAATTTAGTTTTAGAGTCCTTTTTTAAAAAATACTTTCCCTCTAAAATAACATCAGCAACAGATGCCCAAATAGTTTTTTCATCTACATAAACTATATCAAATTCAGTATTTTTCATCAATCCTTGATAATTTACTTTTTTAGGTGCATGCTTAACAACATAATAAGGATTCATTGCAAAAATTTGGATTTTCATATTAACATATAAATCAGGATTGGAAGTAACTATTAAAAAACTTTTTTCACATTCTTTTCTTACTTTTTTAACATAAGAAAGCAATAATTGATCATTTGGATTTAGTGCATGTTTATTTAATCTATTTAAATAAAGTTCAGCAAAAGAAAGAGTGCAGAAAGAAATTTCGCTTGCAGTTTTAAAATAAGAATTTTTTATACTTGTTGATTTTAAAGATTTTTTCCAAATTTCTATATCTAATTTTGTAGCACATATATTTAAACCTTGTTTAATTTTCTCAAAAAGTTTCTCTCTAGCCATATTAAAACTATTATTAAAAATGGTAAGGTTTTTTTCATAGAAAGACTTTCTCATTGCCTCTAATTTTTCAATGCTTTTTGTAAAATAATCTACTTCATTTTTTATTTCAACAAGCTTTTGTTTTTTACTTTGTATCATTTCTTCAAATTCTTGTCGTTTTTTGCCACTTTCTGTTTCTATTCTCGCTTGTTTTGATTTAATATCTGTAATCAAAGTACTCATTTGGCGATCAAGTGCTAATTTTCTATTTTTCCTATTGTCGATCGAAGCAAGAAGGGCTTGATAATGACATTGATGAGACAAAAAGACCTCATCATACAAACGCTCCATGTTGATATGTTTTTGTTTATCTTTCATATCTTTATAAGCCATTTCAAGATGTACTATAATATTTTTCATAGCAGAAAAGTCAGCTTGGTTAATGGTATTATCTGAAAAAAGCAAAGTATCCAAAGCTTTATGTAAAAAACGCTTCATAGCAAAAAAATCTATAATATATGGCACCTCATCTGTATTAATATCTTTCACAGCATTGATTGATAGTGTTTCATTATAAAAATACCTTTGAATGGCTTGTGGGATAGTCAAATTTAGAGTAATCTTATCAAGATTATCATAATCAGTTTCTCTATAAAGCTCTTGAACATAAGCATCACGCCTTGTTAGTCTTAAATCCTCCAATTCATCATCACTATCTGTTTTCCAAAAATCTCTTTCTTTGATAAAATCATTATCTCCAAATTCTTGAAATTTAGAAGGTCTTAAATCTGTAATATGCTTTCCATCGGATCTAAACTCAACAAACATACCAACCGTTGGCATGCTTCTTTTATCGTGCCAAGCATGTTTGTTAAATTCAAAAAATGTTTTTGCAAGATTAATTACTGTTCCTCTTCCAGTACCATCCACATAAACCATTATTTTTCCATGCATATCCAAATCCTTGATCTAAAGAAAAATTAAATTCTTATTTTAACTTTGTTTTCATAAATTTACAATAATATTTTAAAATTTATTAAAAATAACTATCTTAGGTATTTAATCTATGTTTTTATATCAATACTTTAAAAATCCAAAGCAAACAGGAGCATTTTGTGCAAGCTCAAAAAAACTAAGCAAACTCATAACCTCTCATGTCCAACATGCAAAAAATATTATTGAAATAGGACCTGGAACAGGAAGTTTTACCAAATATATCCTTAAGCAAAAAAATCATGATGCAAGATTTTTTGCAGTTGAAATTAATCCACATATGGCAAAAAAACTACAACAAAATATAAAAAATATAGATTTAGAAATTAGATCAGCGGAATTTCTACCTGATATGTTAGAAAAAAGAGCAATCAACAACGCGGACTTAATTATTTCTGGAATTCCTTGGGCTTTATTAAATTCCAAAGAACAAGATTTATTATTAAAGTCCATTCATGAAGTTTTAGAGGAAAATGGTTGCTTTGCAACATTTGCATATATACTGCCCACGCCAAAAGGAAGAGCTTTTAAGAAAAAACTTTTTACTACTTTTAGCAAGGTAGAAATTTCACCTATCATTTGGCAAAATCTCCCTCCTGCTTTTGTTTATTTTTGCACTAAATAACTATTCCCATTCAATAGTCGCTGGCGGCTTACTAGAAATATCATACACCACACGATTAATTCCTTCTACTTCATTAATAATACGGCGTGAAATATTTTCTAGTAACTCATAAGGTAAATGAGAAAAAGTAGCTGTCATACCATCACTTGCATTCACCACACGCACACAAACTGCATTATCATAAGTCCTATTATCTCCCATTACGCCAACACTTTGCACATTTAAAAGCACGCAAAAAGCCTGCCATGTTTTATCATACCAACCACTGCTTTTTAATTCTTCAATCAAAATCACATCAGCTTTTCTCAAAAGCTCCAAACTAGGCTCATTTACTTCACCCATAATGCGTATAGCAAGCCCTGGACCTGGAAAAGGATGACGATAAACTACATCTTTACTCAAGCCAAGTTCTATTCCTAAAGCTCTTACCTCATCTTTAAAAATTTCTTTTAGAGGTTCAATAAGTTTTAAATTCATCTTTTCAGGTAACCCACCCACATTATGATGAGATTTTATGGTTTTACTAGCTCCTACAACCGAACTTTCAATAATATCAGTATATAAAGTTCCTTGTGCTAAATATTTTACATCTTTATGTTTTTTAGCTTCTTCTTCAAAAACTTCTATAAAGGTATTTCCTATAATTTTTCTCTTTTGTTCAGGATCCCTAACACCTGCTAAGCGACTTAAAAAAATCTCCCTAGCATCAATACTAATTAGATCAATACCTAAAGTATGTCTAAACATATATTCAACTTGCTCTTTTTCACCGCTTCTTAAAAGACCATTATCAACAAATACTACTACCACTTGATCTTTTATCGCACTTGCTAGTAATGCAGCCACTACACTGCTATCAACCCCACCACTAACAGCACATAATACCTTATCATTACCTACTTCTTCTTTAATTTTTTGCGCTTGAGTTTTTGCAAAAGATCCCATATTCCATATACTATCACAATTACATGCATACTTAGCGAAATTTTTTAAGATGCTTTTTCCAAACTCACTATGTTGAACTTCAGGGTGAAATTGTAAAGCAAAAAATTTACGCTTTTCATCTCCAAATACACAAAAAGGACTATTTTCGCTTGTTGCTAAAACCTCAAAACCTTGTGGTAAATTTTCTACCTTATCAGAATGACTCATCCATACTGTTTGTTTTTTAGGTAAATTTTTAAACAAGTCACTATCATTTTGAATATCTATAGTTGCTTTGCCATATTCTTTATGACCTGCTGGAGCTACATTTGCACCAAAATGATGTGCCATAAGTTGCATACCATAACAAATTCCTAAAACTGGTATATTTAAATCAAAAACACCTTTATCACAAAAATAAGCATCATTTGCATATACACTAGCCGGTCCACCGCTTAAAATAATACCCTTAGGCTCTTTAATTTTAATTTCATCTAAACTTACATTAAAAGGTAAAATTTCTGCATATACGCCCTGCTCTCTTAATCTTCTTGCAATGAGCTGTGTATATTGCGAACCAAAGTCCAAAACCAAAATATCTGCTTTTTTCATCTAACTCCTTTATAAATTTAACAATTGAAATTGTATATACCAAACTATAATAGATACTATATATCCAACTAAAATCGTCCATGCATATTTTAAATGAGAATTAAAAGTATAAATTCCTTTCATTTTTCCCATTACCCCCACACCAGCTGCTGAGCCAAAGCTTATTAATGATCCTCCAATTCCTGCTGTAAGAGTTACTAAAAGCCATTGAGTATCATCCATACTTGGATTAGCTTTTAATACCGCACTCATAACTGGAACATTATCTACAATAGCAGATAAAAATCCTACGCTTATATTAATACTAGTAGCTCCAAATTTTGTATAAAGATCGGAAGCATAAGCAAGCCATCCAACAAAATGTAAAGCGCCCACAGCAGATAAAATTCCAAAGAAAAATAATAAAGTATCCATTTCAATACGCGTCATATAATGAAAAATATTCAAATCTTTTTTACCTTGTTTTCTATTGAAAAAATACATATATAAGCTGAGCAAAGAAAGACCAAAAATCATACCCCACATTGCAGGCAAATCGCAAATACTATGGATAAAAACTGCTAAAGCGATAGTTAAAAAACCAAGCACAATAAATACTTTACCACCTGGCTTAATTTCAACTTTTTCTAGATTATCTTTATGAAAATTTGGCTCAACATCAGGCACATAACGCGATAGCAAATAAGCCGTAAGAAACCATCCAATAAAAGAAGCAGGAAAAAGAGCAAAAAATTCAAAAAAAGTAGCTTTTTTTGCCGTCCAAACCATCAAAGTAGTAATATCACCAAATGGCGACCAAGCTCCGCCAGCATTAGCTGCTACTACAATATTTATAGCGCCTGGGATTAAAAATTCTTTATTATGTTTATCTATAGTTAAAAGCACAGTGGATAAAATCAAAGCCGTTGTAAGATTATCTGCAATCGGAGAGATAAAAAAAGCCAAAATTCCTGTTAGCCAAAATAATTTTCTATAAGTATAACCCTTGCTTACAAGCTTATATTTTAAAGTTTCAAAAACCGATCTTTCTATTAATGCTTCTATAAAAGTCATTGCTGCTATTAAGAAAAACACAATTTGTGCGATTTCCAAGATAAGATGATTAACGCTTTCTTCAAGTATTTGCGTGTCTAAATCATTTACTACCATATATATACCAATGACAATAAAAGAAAATGTTCCTATAAATAAAGCAGGTTTAGTTTTATTGATATGATATTTTTCTTCCGCTGCTATAAAATAATACCCCAATACAAAAATTATTAAAACACTTACACCTAAAACACTAAAAGCTAAATTTAATTCATGATTTTGATTTGCTAGTAAAAAACTAGCACCAAAACAAAGTAAAAAAAATATTCTGTTCATATTTCACTCTCCAAAGATTGGAATTTTTTTATTTCCTTTACACTGCCATTATTATCTTTTATCTCATAAAATGGAGCAGCTTTATAACCACATGCACTTAAAAATATTAATAAAAAAAATGTTACAATAATTAAATGGAAGTTAAAAATGATATTAAAACAAGTCGTGATGTTATTGATATATTTGCTAATTCTGAAAAATATAAACATTATAGACCTTTAAAAGCACTTTTGCAATATAAAGAGTTTTTAAAACTATTTAACCATAATCACCAACAAATGATTACTAAACTCTTTATAAAAAATAATACTTTGATTATTTTAGTTAAACACCACATTGCATATATGGAGCTTAATCACGATAATACCAAAAAAATGATTAAAAGTCTCATAAAAAACTATATTTTAGCTAAGCCAATGAGTAATTTTGCAAAAGTGGAAAATATAAAAATACTTAGCGACAAAAACTTTATATCCAAAAACAATACTTTTAGCGCACATAAAAAAACTCATCTAGAACTTTCTAATGGAAATTTTAAAAACCATTTTGAAAATCCTATTTTATATAATAAATTTGAAGAACTACGAAAGCTTATAAAAAATGCTTGAAAATGAACTCAAAACCTTACCTAATTTACCTGGCGTGTATCAGTATTTTGATATACAAGGTAAGCTTTTATATGTAGGTAAAGCCAAGAATTTAAAAAACCGCGTTAGAAGTTATTTTAATTTCACTCCAAAACTTTGCCCAAATCCTAGCAATAGTTTAAGAATTCAAAAGATGATTAGCCAAACACATCATTTAGAATTTATTACCACAAAAAGCGAGGCTGATGCTTTAATACTAGAAAATTCTTTTATAAAACAATTACACCCAAAATACAATATATTATTAAGAGATGATAAAACCTACCCTTATATTTATATAGACTTAAATGAAGATTTTCCAAGATTTGAAATTACAAGAAAAATCATCAAAAAAAATAAAATAAAATACTTTGGTCCATTTTTTAAAGGCGCAAAAGAGCTTTTAAATGCTTTATATTTATCTTTTGAGCTAAGACAAAAGAAATCTTGCAAAGAACTTTGTCTTTTTTATCAGATTAAGCGTTGCAAAGGTCCGTGCGAGCAAAAAATCTCTAAACAAGAATATGAAAAAATTATCCAAAAAGCCACACAAGCTCTTTTAAATCCCTTATCTTTAACAAAAAATTTAGAAAATAAAATGCTTGAATACGCAAAGAGTGAAAACTACGAAGAAGCAGCTCTTATAAGGGATCAAATTAAAACAATTGAAGATTTAAGTGTAAAAATACAAATAGACCTTGCAAAATTAGAAGATTTTGATATTTATGCTATTTATTGCGAAGAAAACATACTCTCCATGGTGCGTTTTGTAATAAATAATGGTAAAATCATTAGTTCAAACCATAAAATACTAGCTCTTAATAATCAAAACGAATTTGACTTAAATGCAATTTATAAACAATATATTCTAGAAAATTACACACAAGAATCTCCAATAAAATCAACTCGTATTTATACACACAAAGATTTTGAAGACATGAAGCTACTGCAAGATCTACTCAGCGAGAGATTTTCTAGAAGATTTTACCTTAAATCGCCAAAACTTGGTGAAAAAAAATCCCTGTGTGAGCTTGCTCTAGAAAATGCAAAAATAAACATACAAAAGCATTTAAAAAATGAAAATTATTTATTTTTAAAAGAATTAAAAGATTTTTTCAATCTGCAAAATTATCCCAATCATATAGAAATTTTTGATAATTCTCATATGCAAGGTGATGCAATTGTAGGTGCTTTAGTAACCTTCAAAGATGGGAAATTTGATAAAAGCTCTTATAGACACTATCATTTATCTTATAAAAATGATTATGATCAAATGCTTCAAATCCTTAGTAAAAGAGCTTTATCCTTTGATAAAAATCCACCGCCTGATTTATGGCTGATTGATGGTGGGAATGCCTTATTGAAACTAGCAAATGATATTATTAAAAGTTCTGGAGCAAATGTGGATATTTTAGCTATATCTAAAGAAAAAATAGATGCTAAAGCTTATAGAGCAAAAGGAAGTGCAAAAGATAAAATTTATACTCAAGAAGGAAAAATTCAACTTTCTACCGATGATAAAAAATTGCAATTTTTACAAAAATTACGCGATGAGGCACATCGCTTCGCAATTAGTTTTCACCAAAAAACAAAAAGAAAACAGGACCTACAAAGCTCTAAGCTGATACAACTTGGAATCTCTCAAGGTTATATTAAAAAATTTTTAGATTATTATGGTAGTTTTGATAAAATCAGTAAAGCCGATTTTAATGAATTAAAATCACTTTCTAATATAAAAATAGCCAAAATAATTAAGGAAAATTTATGATATTTTTTATTAGTTCTTTAACTTTGATTTTATGTTTTTTCAATTATTATTTTTTATATCCAATTGATCAAAAATTATTCTATATTTATACCTCTATTAGTATTTTAATATTTATCGCTACATGTATTTATTTAATCATAAAAAATCAAAAACTTAAAAAAGATAATATCATTATTCAAGAAATAGAAAAATTTTTAAAAATATCAAGTTCAACCTCTTTAATAGATCTAAAAGAAAAATTAAAAACATCATTTGAGCTAACGCAAAAACAATTGCAAGATCAAAAAATACAAAACAAACTTTTACAAAAAAACTTGCAATATCTTATTCAAAGTTTTAACTATATGGGATTAGAAAATTCCATTGCACTAAAACCGATTTTAAAAAAATATCAAATAAATACAAAAACAAAAAATATTATTTTTAAGAATATCCACGCATGCATTGTAAATGATGATATGATTGAAAATTTTTTATTACAATGTATTTTATTAGATATAGGCATTAGTAGTGAAATTTTTGATGATTTTCAAAAAGTAGAAAAAAAATATTCCTTTATTATTTCAAAGAAGAAAATAAAAAATACGCTAAACTACACATTTGTAGATGTCAATGTCAAAGATCTTATCAATTTTTTAAGTACAAATTTTAAAGAAGAAAGTTATCAAATAGCAAATTTATACAATGTATTGATTTTTAAATCTTCTAGTTTTGAAAATAATCTAATTTTAAATATAACCAATCAATTTTGCTCAAATAATCAAATCGTAGATAGCCTAAGTGATTTTAAGAACGCTTTAAAATTAAATTTTAGATTAATTTTGGTTGATTATGAAGTCATAAAGTTCGATATTTTACATTTTACTCAAATACTACATGAGTATAAAATACAAAATTCACAAAATAAAATTTTACTTTTTACCAAAAATAGAGTTAAAAATTGCGATTTTGCCGATGAAATTATAAATGACATTAGCAAAAATGAATGGATAATTTTACTTAAAAAATATATCAATCAAGTTTAGTTCTATGATTAATAGCCTTATGTAAAGATATAAAATCGACATTTTCCAAACTAACACCGCTTGGAATACCTTGGGCTATTTGGGAAAAACTCAAATTTAAATCCTTTAATTTTTCCTCTATAAAAAAAATTACAGCGTCTGAATTTAAGCCTTGAGTAAAAGCGAAAAAAATTTCTTTAGTATTTTTATTTTCAATCATTACTCTTAATTTAGTAATATTTTCTTCGTTGGTATTTTCTAGTACAAAATAAAGCCCATCATAGCTTTTACTATCTTCTAAAATTAATACATCTTTAGGATCTTGCACTATACAAATAATATTATTATTTCTTTCTATATCAGAACAAACTTCACATAATTCATTTTCACTTAAAGCCCCGCATTGTATACATTTTTTAATCCCTCTAATGGATTCTTCAATACTATAAGCAAGTTTAGAACCTAGCAAAGGATCTTTTATACAAACATGATAAGCAAGTCTTAATGCAGACTTTTTACCGATAGTAGGCAATGCAGAAAATGCATTTACCAATTCATTAAATTTTTCTAAATCTTTCAAGTCATTTTAACCTTGAAAAAACAATCTTAAAAATATGATAACCATCTTCATAACTATAAGTTAAATTATAACCATGAAGATTGCAAATATTATTGATAATATAAAGCCCCAATCCCATACCTTCAACTTGAGTATTTTGTTCTCTTACAAAAGGTTTCAAATAATAATCAAAAGTTTTTTTAAGTTGAACCCCTTTATTTCTAACAATTACATAGTCCCCTGAACATATAATCTCACAAGCTTTATCGTCAGAATATTTAATAGCATTATCAATCAAATTTTTAAGCATTAAGGAAAAAAGTTCTAAATCAGCAACAATCATAGTATCTTCTTTGTAAGAAATCTTAACTTTTTGATAAAAATCATCTCTCATGAGATAATCTTCAGCCTGCTCTAAAATTAAGCTCAAATGATAAGTTTGCAAATTTAGTTGGCAATTTCTAGATAAAACTTTTTCAATTTTACCAAATTCATCAATCAATAATTCAAGTCTTTCAAAAATCGCTACTAAGCGGTCTTTTTGTTTTTGATTGTCTAGCATCTCACAAACTATCCTACCTTTTCCAATAGGTGTTTTAAGTTCATGCATAATCATTCTTAAAAAAAATTGTCTTGATTTTACTAATTCTTGTATTTTATTAATAGCATGATCAAATTCAAAAGAAATTTCTGAAATCTCATCATTAATTTGTGAATATTCGGATAAAGGTTCTATTTTTCCAGCACTAATATTTTTAATTTTCTTTTTTAAAATTTTTAAAGGCATTAAAGATCTTAAAACAGAAAAATATAAAAATATAATCAAAATCAAACTAAAAAAGAAACTTAGTAAAAACAAATACTCTAAACGCGTAGATGCATTTAGCTCATAAAGCTGCTTTAAATTAACTTGTTCAACATAAAAAAAAATTTGATTATGGTAAATAATAGAAGAAAAACTACCGTAAGCAGAATTAACCTTAAGCACCTTTTCACCTTTTGCAACTATATGTTTTGCACTGCGTTCATTTTCAACTATTTTAAAAGACTTAGAAAGAAGATAATCATGAATTGAAAAACCTTCTTTTCTTTCTAAATTATATATAATTTTTTCTACAATTTCTTTTTGTCTATTTTGCTCATTGGTTAAATAAGAATCAACCTGAACCTTACCCAAGAGCACAAACAAAGCACAAACAAACAAAAAAGCCGTTGCAAAAAGAACGGTAATCTTAAGATTAATAGTTACTTTCATCCTATTAATTTATATCCTATCCCTCTAACTGAAAAAATATGCTTTGGTGCCTTCGAACTATCGCCGATCTTAGTTCTAAGCCTACCAATAATTACATCTAAACTTTTAGAATCTTTATCTTTTAAGCTTTTGCAGTGATACACAAGCTGCTCTCTGCTAACTGAAAATCCATGTTGTCTTATCATATAACTTAAAATTTCATATTCAGCAGGAGTTAAAATTAAAACCTCTTCATTGTAACTAATCTCATGTCTTTTTTCATCAATTTTAAAAGCTGAATTGATTATTTTTTCAGGAGTTTCATTTACGCGTTTTGAACGACGGATTAAACTCATAATTCTTGCATGCATTTCTTTAGGATCGTAAGGCTTTGGCAAATAATCATCCGCACCTATTTGAAGTCCTACAATTTTATCACTTAAATCGCTTCTAGCTGAAGAAATAATAATAGGAATACTATATTTTTCTCTTATTTCGCGACAAACTTCAAGACCATCAAGTCCAGGTAAAGTTAAATCAAGAATTAAACAATCATAATTTTTTATACCAGCACTCATTCCCAAATACGGATCTTCATAATTAGTAACTTTGATATTAAATTGGGCCAAATATTCTGCTAAAAACTCTGCAAAATCTGGATCATCTTCGATCATTAAAACATTAATCATCTCTACCCCTTATTAGTGAAAATATGTTACAAACTTAATATTATAACACATAATTTAACTATTCATTTATTTTTTTGCTAAAATTATAATATTAATTTTTCAAGAGAGGAAAAAAGTGGAACTTAATTATTATGAAATATTAGAAATTTCTCAAACTTCAGATAAAGAAACTATAAAAAAAGCTTATAGAAAAATGGCATTAAAATATCATCCTGATAGAAATCAAGGAGATAAAGAAGCTGAAGAAAAATTTAAACTTGTCAATGAAGCTTATGAAGTACTTAGCAATGATGAAAAGCGAAGTATATATGATAGATACGGCAAAGAAGGATTAAAAGGACAAACCGGTGGTTTTGGTGGTTTTGGAGATGTTGATTTAGGGGATATATTTTCAAGTTTTTTTGGAGATGGATTTGGTTTTGGAAACTCAACGCGTAAAAAAGAAAGAGGAAATAAATATCCACATGATTTAAAAATAGCGGTAAAGATTAGCTTCAAAGAGGCTGTTTTTGGCTGCAAAAAAGAAATTGATTTTACCTATAAAACATTTTGTAAAATATGCAATGGTAGTGGATCAGAAAATGGAAAAGAAGATATTTGTTCTCATTGTGGAGGAAAAGGACAAGTTGGTGTTAGACAAGGTTTTATGACTTTTGTACAAACTTGTGATCATTGTAAGGGCAGTGGGAAAATAATAAAAAATAAGTGTAAGACATGCCATGGAAATGGTTATGAAGAAATAAAAGATCATATAGAACTTGATATACCAGAAGGTATTGATAGTGGTATGAGTCTTAGAGTGCAAAACAAAGCAAATAAGCTTCCAAATTCTTCTCAAAGAGGTGATTTGTATATCAAAATCGTTGTAGAAGATGATAATAAATTTATTAGACATGATGATGATATATATACCATAGTACCTGTATTTTTTACCCAAGCTGCTCTTGGAAAGACAATTAAAATTTCCACCATAAGAGGAGAAGCTGATCTTAAACTTCCAGTGGGTGCAAAAGATAAACAAAAATTTGAATTAGCTAATGAAGGTGTTAAAAATATTCACAATGGAAAACTTGGTTCGCATATTGTACAAATTGAAATAAAATTTCCAAAAACACTTACTGATGAACAAAAAAATCTACTATTGCAACTTGAAAAAAGCTTTGGCTTAGAAAATGAGGAAGCTTTTATAGAACAAGAAAGCTTGTTTGACAAAATCAAATCTTGGTTTAGTCACTAAGGAAGTTTTAAAGCCATCTCCATGGCTTTATAAATTTCTTCTGTTTTTTGACACTCTAAAAATAGCTCAAAAGCAAAAACACCTTGCCATAAAAGCATTTGCGTGCCATCTTTTATTTTTAATCCATTTTCTCGTGCCAACTTTAAAAAAGATGTTTCTCTACTATAAATAACATCAAAAGCATACTTAGCTTTTTGAAAAATATTTTTTAAAATCCTTTCTTCACAAGGTAAACTTTCATCATGTAAACCCACACTAGTCGTATTTATTATCAAATCAAATTGTGTATTTAAATCAAGTTGATCATATAAAAAACATGGATAATTATTTAAATTTTTAAATCTAACACTAGAGCGATTTGCTATTGCAACTTCAATATTTATAGATTTTAAAGCATGAGCTAAAGCTTTAGCGGTGCCACCAGCACCTAAAATCAAAGCATTTTTAATAGAAAAAAAATTTTCAATTGCTTTTAAAAATCCCAAATAATCTGTATTGCAAGCATAAATTTTACCATCTTTGTTTATTAAAGTATTGGCAGATCCTATTTGCTTAACACTTTCATCACAAAAATCTGCAATTTTATACGCTTCTTCTTTAAAAGGTATAGTAATATTTGCTCCATCAAATTTTTGAACAATTTCTTTTAATTTTGCTTTATTTTTTAAATGGTATCTTGTATATATTGCGTCTTTTTTAAGAACTTGTAAAGCATTATTGTGCATTCTTGGAGATTTAGAATGCACAATAGGATCACCTATAACTGTGAAAATTTTCATTTTACTCTAAAAGTAAAAGCACCTTTTGCGATTTTAGAACGCACCTTTTCCAATTCAGCTTTTAATTCGCTTTCTTTATAAGGCCCAACTAAAACTTTTGTAAGTTCTTTGCCATTTACTGTTGTTTTGTAAATTTTATATTCATATCCATTTTCTTTAAGTATATTTAATTCTTTTGATTTAGGATCAAGACTATTTAAAGAAAAAACTTGAATATAAGCACCTGCAGGAAGTTGTGTTTGAATACTTGGGGTTTTTATACTCTCAAACAATTCATTTGCATTGCTTTGCTCTGGGGTTTTTGGCTTTTCAACAACATTAGTTTTTGATTTTTCAGAAGGTTTTTGAATTGGTTTTTCTATAGATTTTTCTACAGGCTTAATCTCTTCTTGTTTTTCTTCCACCTTAGCTGGTTCTTCTTTTGGTTCTGTTGATGTAATTTGATCTAATACACTATTGCTTGGAACTTCTTGCTTTTCCTCTATGGTATTATTTGCATCAGCCAATGAACTTTCTTCTTTCAGTTTTCTAGCTAAAGCTTCAAATTCATCCTCTTCTTTAGTATTATCTGTAATAGGCAAAGAATTAAAATTATTTTCATAAGAAGCTTGCTCTTGCGGCTCTGATGGCATTTGTAGTGATTTTTCCTCGCCTGGATCATTAATTAACTTCATTGCTATCATTACTACCAAAAACACAATAATTAAAATAATCGATCTGAGTAAAATTTTTTTAAGTTTTTCACTTTTATTGCTTTTTTGCAAGATAATATCATCAAATTCATTTTTGTTGTTTTCTTCCATTTTTCATCCTTTCAAAAATTACATATGTTTAGACCAAGAAGCGCCACGCTCTTTTTGATAAACCTCATAAGGTAAAGTTAAAATATTAAATTCCTTAGGTATATCCATACTAGGAAAAACTTTCCACTCTACAGGCATTTTTTGAGAAAAAAGCAAAGATAATTTTGATCCCAAAGAGCATGCTTCATTAAAAGTAGTATGTCCTTTATGGATATACAAATGCAAATGATTATTAGTTCTTGTTTTATAGGCAGTAAAATTTATAAAACCTTCTTCCCTTAAAACAAGCTGTGCTCTATGCCAAAAACGCTCTGCGTTAAAACCATTGTAATCAAATACAATATTTTCAACCTTATCAAAACTATTAATCAAAGAGTGTGCTACAATAATCTTTTTTTCCATATGTTCTTGTATAACATTAGCTGTCAAAGGAGCATTTACTTTTTCGAATTTATCAAAAAAAATTCTACCTTTATGCTCATATTTGTTAATTATAGCATTACGCTTAATATAATAATGGCTTGTAACCATTTTAATTAAAGCCAAATCCATAGTTGTAATCAAAATAAAGCCCTTTCATAAATAATAAAATTACTTGCCAAATTTTTCAGTTTAACTTTAATCTCTTCTTGTAGTTTTGTATTTTGTATATCATCTAAAATATCAGCTATATAATTTGCAACAATAGCAATTTGCTCCTCTTTAAAACCTCTTGCTGTTAAAGCTGCTGTTCCAAGTCTTAAACCACTCGTTACAAATGGACTTCTAGTTTCCCCTGGAACCGTATTTTTATTTGCTGTAATACCTGCTCTTTCTAAAGCTAAATCCGCATCTTTACCACTAAAATCTTTATTTAAAAAGCTTAATAAAATTAAATGATTATCAGTACCACCGCTAACTAAATCATATTTTCTATCTATTAGAACTTGAGCCAAGGTAGCAGTATTTTTAATGATTTGCTTAGCATAAATTTTCCACTCATCACTTAAGTTATATTTAAATCCAACAGCTTTGGCGGCAATTACATGCATTAATGGACCACCTTGAATACCCGGAAAAATTGCAGAATTGATTTTTTTGGCAATTTCTTCATCGTTACTCATAATAATCCCACCTCTTGGACCTCTTAAAGTTTTATGTGTTGTAGAGCTTACAACATGAGCATAGGGAAACGGGCTAGGATGCTCACCTGCTACAACCAATCCTGCAATATGCGCAACATCAGCAAATAAATATGCGCCAACCTCATCTGCTATTTCTCTAAATTTAGCAAAATCAATCACTCTAGGATAAGCACTAGCACCACAAACAATAAGTTTTGGCTTAACTTCTTTTGCTATCTCTCTAACTTTATCATAATTAATTCTCCCATCAAGCTCTACCCCATAAAAAAAACTTTCATAAACTTTTCCAGAAGAACTTACTTTAGAACCGTGAGTTAAATGTCCTCCGTGACTTAAATCCATACCCAAAATTCTATCACCAGGATTTAACAATGCCATATATACACCTTGATTTGCTTGAGAACCTGAATTAGGCTGTACATTGGCAAAATTACAATTAAAAAGTTTTTTACATCTTTCTATAGCAATTGTCTCAATTTCATCAACAAATTCGCATCCACCATAATATCTTTTACCAGGATAGCCTTCTGCATATTTATTTGTTAAAATACTCCCCATTACTTCCATTACTTCTGGTATAGTGAAATTCTCACTCGCTATCATTTCAAGACCATCACATTGTCTTGCTAGCTCCTTTTGGGTTAAATCAAAAATTTCTTTATCAAAATTTTCCAACATTTACTCTCCTTTTACCTCATTTTTAAGTGGCCTCATAGCTGGGAAAAGCACTACATCACGAATTGATTTTTTATTAATTAAAAGCATAACTAGCCTATCTATTCCTATGCCTTGACCTGCAGTTGGTGCCATAGCATAGCCCAATGCATTAACAAAATCTTCATCCATTTCACATGCTTCCTCATCACCTGCATTTTTAGCTTCAATTTGCTTTAAGAATCTCTCATATTGATCTAGCGGATCATTAAGTTCATTAAATCCATTAGCAATCTCTCTACCCGCGATAAACAATTCAAATCTTTCAGCAATATCCTTATCCTTATCACTCCTTCTAGACAAAGGACTTATAGAAATAGGAAAATCTATTACAAAAGTGGGATTAATCAACTTATCTTCAACATAATTATCAAAAAGTTCAGCTTGTAAATGACCTAATTCTAATTTTTCATTGGCTTCAAAACCATCTTTTTTTAATTTTTCTAAGATTAATTCTTTATTATTAATAAGCTCATCATCTAAACCGCCATATTTTTTCAAAGCATCTTTATAAGTAATTCTTTCAAATGGTTTGGAAAAATCAATTATTTTTTCATCAAATTCGAGCTTTTTACCTAAATTTAATTTATCCAAAAGCATAGCAAAAAGCTCTTCTGTTAAGTCCATTAAATCATGATAATTGTGATAAGCCCAATAAAACTCGATTGTAGTAAATTCAGGATTATGCGTTAAATCCATTCCTTCATTTCTAAAACACCTATTAATCTCATAAACTGCCTCAAAACCACCTACAATCAAACGCTTTAGATATAATTCTGGAGCAATTCTTAAAAATCTTTCCACGCCTAAAGCATTATGATAAGTCACAAAAGGCTTTGCATTTGCTCCTCCTGCAATAGGATGCATCATTGGTGTTTCAACCTCTAAAAATCCTTTATTATCAAAAAAAGATCTAATGTAAGAAACAATTTTAGAACGCAAAATAAAATCTTTTCTTACTTCACTATTCATAATCATATCAAGATATCTTTTTCTATATCTTTGCTCAATATCTGTCAGTCCATGATATTTTTCCGGTAAAGGCACTATGGCTTTTGTAGCTATTTGAATTTGCTCTACATGAAGACTAAATTCTCCTGTTTTAGTCATAAAAGGAAAACCTTTAACCAAAACAATATCTCCTACTTCAAGATATTTTTTTAAAATAGCAAAATATTCTTCTCCTAAAATATTTTGATTAAAATAAATTTGAATATTATCTTGCTCATCTTCTATATTAGCAAATACCGATTTACCAGCTATTCTAAGAAGTTTTAATCTTCCTGCTAACACTCCATATACTTTTTCATCACGCTGATTTTCCGTATCTTTAATGTATGTAAATTTATTTTTATATTCAACTATACTCATTTCTTTTTTCAAAAAATGTGGATATGGATTAATTCCTAGCTTTTTTAATTCTTGTGCTTTTTGAATTTTTTGTTGTTCTAAAATATTATCAAACATTAAATATACCTTTATTTTTTACTACATTGCGGACATAACCCATAAAGTTGCATTAAATGCCCTGTTAATTTAAAATTATATTCTTTTGCTATTAACATTTGTTGCTGCTCAATAATAGAATTTTCAAATTCAACTATTTCTCCACAACTTTTACAAATTAAATGATCATGATGGGGTTTATTTGCAAGTTCAAATTTCTTCCCTGAAGCTCCAAAAGATATAGAAGTAGCCATGCCCGATTCTTCTAATAAATTTAAAGTTCTATAAACTGTAGCAATTCCTACATTTAATTCAGGATTTTTTTGCTTGATTTCCACATACAAACTTTCTGGGGTATAATGCATATCACTATTATATAAAGTTTTCAAAAGCACTTCTCTTTGTTTGGTATATTTTAAGCCATTATCCTTAAGTGTCTTCTTAAAGCGCTCAAGTAAAACATCATATTCTATATTTTCAATTTGCATTATTTACCTCCGAATTTAGACTTATATTAGAATCTTTAATTCTTTCTTCTATTTTTTCTAAACTATTTTGAGTAAAATCAGTATTCATTATAAATTCACCTGTTTTTCTAAGTAAATTTAAAGTATGACTATTGTTTGCATATTTTTCTAAACTTGAATTTAAAAATTCTATATTATTAATACAAGCAACTAAAATTGCAAAAATTAAAAATATTTTAGCACTTCCAAATAAAAATCCACCTATACGATCTATAAAACCAAGACCACTCATGCTAAACATTTTTGATAATATATTTCCCAAGGCCATACATGCTATCCATATCACGATTAACAAAACTAAAAAACCTGCAAAAATAGCAAGATTTTCATTTTCAATTACATAAAAATTATTATTGATAATCTCTGCTATCTCTTTAGCATATCTTGAAGCAAGTAAAACCCCACCAACTATACCCAATAAACCAAAAATTTCTTTAAATAAGCCACTCACCAAGCCTTTTAAGCCTAAAATTACAGTCAAACCTAAAACAAAAACATCAAACCACGAAAAATTTTCCATCTACGCTAAACTCCAAATATTTTATTCAATTATTTTAGGGACTATAAAAAATCCATCTTGAGAATTTGGAGCATGCTTGCTTATCGTATCTATCACATCAGATTTTTTACTCTCATCATTTCTCAATAAGGTTCCACCATTTGTTGTGCTAGTCATGGCTTCTATATCATCAAGTTTTAATTCATCTAATTTTTCCACAAAATTAACAATTTGGCTTAATTGCTCTTCTAGTTCTTGTCTTTTTTCATCTGCTATTTTTAGAGCACTTAGCTTTTCAAGTTTAGTTAATAATTTATCATCAATTTGCATCATTTACCTTAATTTTAATTTTATAAAACTCTTTGGTTTAGATTGAAAATTATAACATAAAATAATTTATTTTTTCATTTTTATATGTTACAATTATAGACTTTAAAATTACAAAATAACATTTTTTATATTAATAAAGGAAAAATATGGCTTTAAAAGAAAATTTGAAAGCAGTAAAAGAAGAATTAAGCTCTCAAGAGCAAATGATGGAAAATTTTATCAAATCAGAACGCTTTATAAGAAAATACAAATATTATTTTATTGCTCTTATTGCTCTTTTAGTTCTTTATTTTAGTGGAAGTTATATTTATAATATAAAACAAGAAAAAAATATCCAAGAAAGTAATATCATTTTTAATAATCTGTTAAAAAATCCTTCAGATCAAAAATTAATTGAGGAATTAAAGCAAAAAAATGCAAATTTATACACCATATATATTATGGGTCAAAATAATCAAGATCTTAATCAAACCTTGAGTCTTAATATAGATCCTTTGTTAAAACAAATAGTACTTGCCCAAAATAATCAAAAATCAGATTTTCTAAAAGATTATAATACTCTATTAATAGGTTTTGAATTTTTAAAACAAAATGATTTTAAAAACGCAGATGTTGAATTTAATAAAATACCTATAAATTCTCCTTTATGGCAAATCATCACAAGCTTAAAACACTATCAAGGAATAAAATGAAGCATTTTTATTTATTTATTATTACTTTAATATTTTTTAGTGCTTGTGGCACTAAAAGGGAATACTATCAACCAACACAACTAGAACAACTTCCTTATAATTCTAAAAATATTAATGGAAAAATAGTTAATTTTAACAACAACATTGCTCAGTTAAACAATAATACTTTCATAGACAATAAAGGAAATATTACTGCTTTAAAAATAGATAAAAACTATAATATTTTAAATATCCGTCAAGAAGAAATTCTTATAGCTGATAATGATGGGAATTTTAAAATTTTAAATTTACAAGGTGAAGAATTATTTTCTCATAAATTTAACGAAAGTGTAGTAAGTGCTAATGTAGATGGGGATGATATAGCTTTGATTTTAGCAAGTAATACTTTAGTGTATGCTAATAAAAATCTTGGTATAAGAATGCTACAAAATTTAGGCACTGCTTATGCTCAAGATAGTCGCTATGCTAATCCTTATTTTTTAAATACCATTATCATATACCCTATGCTTAATGGAAAATTAGCCATACTTAACAAAAGTACACTAAAAGTTAGTAAAGAAATTTTAGTAAGTAGTGAAGAATTTTTTAATAATATCATCTATCTTCATGTTAAAAACGATACAATGGTTGCCGCAACAGCACAAAAAATCATCGTTGTAACACCAAATAGAACTTTATACTTAAACGAAAACATTAAAGAAGTAAATATTAACGATAAAGAAATTTTTATATTAACAAAAGATGGAAGAGTTATCAAAAATGATTATAATCTTAGAAAAATTAATGAAATAAAATTTCAATTTGCTTTATTTTCCAAAAGCACATTATATAATGATTCTTTGTATATATTTGAAAAAACTGGCTATTTAATTAAATTAAATACAAATCTGAAAGATTTTACCGTATATAAATTAAATGAAGCTATTGATAAAAAAAGTTTTATGGCTAATGGTAAATTTTTCTATCACAATAAAGTTTTACAATTAAATTAAGATGAATCAAGAACTTAGCGATATTCTTATTAAACATGGAATTATTTTAAAAAATATTAATTCTTTGGATATCCATGCTTTTAGCAAAAAGAAAAAACTAATTTGCTTTTATGGAGAAAATACAAAAAAACAATATTGTTTATTTTTATTTTCTTTTGCAAAAAGTAAGATTTTAAAAAAAGAGGGTTTAGAATTTGAAAATATTTTTCAAAATATAAGTCAAATTTTAAATTTAAAATTTAAAAATCATTTTATTTTTCATCAATCTCTAATTTGCTCAAAAGCAAAAGAATATTTATTCACCAAAGGAATTCAAAGTTATGCTTTTGTGTGATATTGGTAATACAACTGCAAGTTTTTTAAATGAGCAAAAATTTCATTCTATGAGCATAGAACAATTTTTACAGTATGAGCCGACACAAAAAGTGTTTTACATCAATGTTAATCCAAATTTAGAGCAAAGATTAAAGCAAAATCCTTTATTTATTAACCTTGCTCCATATTTTAATTTTGATACTATTTATAAGAATTTAGGAGTTGATAGAATAGCAGCTTGCTATACCATAGAAGATGGGGTAGTAGTTGATGCTGGCTCTGCAATAACTGTGGATATTGTTTCAAATTCAATCCATCTTGGAGGATTTATCCTGCCTGGTATTGAAAGCTACAAAAAATCTTTTGCTAGTATTTCTTCTCGCTTAAAACACGAACTTAACACTCAAATAAACTTTGATGCCTTTCCCCAAAGAACTATTGATGCCTTAAGTTATGGAGTTTTTAAAAGTATATATTTACTTATAAAAGATAGTGCATATGATAAAAAGTTATATTTTACAGGTGGCGATGGGCAATTTCTTGCAAATTTTTTTGATTATGCAATTTATGATAAATTTTTGATTTTTAGAGGTATGAAAAAAGCTGTTTGTGAAAATTTTATACTTTAAAAGATTAACCATATCTTTGGCTTTTCAATTATAAGCTTTATTTAAACTCAAAACAACTATATTTTGATATTATTAGCAAAATCAAACATACACAAAAGGAATTGATGATAATGGATCGAAAACACTTTGATGCCGTGGTGATTGGCGGTGGGATTTCTGGTGCTGCAGCATTTTACGAATTAGCAAGATATACTGATATTAAAAGTATTGCATTATTAGAAAAATACAATAACGCTGCAACATTAAATAGTCACAGCACAAGTAATTCACAAACCATCCACTGCGGTGATATAGAAACTAACTATACCTTGGAAAAAGCAAAAAAAGTTAAAAAAACAGCAGATATGATTGTAAAATATGGGCTCTTGCAAAAAGCACAAAATAAATTCATGTATTCACACCAAAAACTTGCACTTGCAGTTGGGGAAAAAGAATGTGAATATATGAAAAATAGATATGAAGAATTTAAAGAATTATATCCTTATATTAAATTTTACACAAAAAATGAAATCAAACAAATAGAACCAAATGTTGTTTTAGGTGAAGATGGTGTCAATGATAGGGCGGATAATATAGTAGCTATGGGTGTAGAAGAAGATGAAATTTATACCACAGTAGATTTTGGACTTATGAGTCAAAATCTCATAGAGCAAGCTTGCAAACAAGGTAAAGATACTCATGTTGCTTACAATCAAGAAGTTGTGTTTATAGAAAAAAAAGATGATATTTTTTATATAAAAACAAGAGATTTTAAAGAATATAGCGCGAAATCTATTATTGTCAATGCAGGCGCACACTCGTTATTTTTAGCACATAAAATGGGTATAGGTTTAGACAAATCTTGCTTTCCTGTTGCAGGAAGTTTTTACATGGCAAAAAGAAAAATTTTAAATGGTAAGGTTTATATGGTGCAAAATCCAAAACTCCCATTTGCTGCATTACATGGCGATCCTGATTTACTAGCTAACATGAACACCCGTTTTGGTCCTACTGCTTTAGTTATTCCTATGCTAGAAAGATACCATGGCTTTAAATCTTTACCTGAATTTTTTAAAACACTTAATCTTGATATGAATGTAATTAAAATTTGTTTTAATCTTTTTAAAGATTCTACTATTAGAAATTATATTCTTTATAATTATTTATTTGAAATTCCTTATATCAACAAAAAACTTTTTGTAAAAGATGCTAAAAAAATAGTTCCTAGTTTAAAAACAGATGATATTTACTATGCTAAAAATTTTGGAGGAGTGCGACCTCAAGTGCTTGATAAAAAAGCAGGAGAATTAATGCTTGGAGAGGCTAGCATCACTGAAATTCCGGGTATAATTTTTAATATGACACCAAGCCCAGGTGCTACGAGTTGTCTTGGTAATGGTTATAGAGATGCAAAACTTATTTGTCAATACTTGGGTGCTAATTTTAATGAAGATTTATTTACTAGCGAACTGCTATAAAAAGGATAGGAAATGTTAAAAAAAACAAAAATAGTCGCAACAATTGGGCCAGCAAGTGAAAATGAAACTACAATAAGACAAATGATTATTAATGGAGTGAATGTTTTTCGCTTAAATTTCTCACATGGAACTCATGAATATCATAGTCAAAATCTAGCCACCATTAGAAAAGTAGCAGCTGAACTTAATGCAAGGATTGGAATTTTACAAGATATTAGCGGGCCAAAAATTAGAACCTTAAAAATTCCAGAAGCTTTTGAGTTAAAAAGTGGAGATAGACTAGACTTCTACAAAGATACTTTTGAAGGCGAAAAACTTTCTAATGAACATTATAAAGTCTGTATTAATCATCCTGAAATTCTTTCTATGCTAAAAGTGGGAGAATACATCTATCTTTGTGATGGCTCTATTAAAACTAAAGTTATACAAGTTGAAAAAGATTTTATCCAAACCCAAGTAGAAAATAACGGGGTGCTTAGTTCAAATAAAGGAATTAATTTTCCAAATACAAAAATCAATATCGATGTTATAACTCAAAAAGATAAAGACGATCTTGCATGGGGCATTAAAAACGATGTTGATTTTTTAGCTATATCTTTTGTGCAAAATGCTCATGATATTGATGAAGTTAAAAAAATACTTGATGAAAATAATGCCAAAATTGCTATTTTTGCAAAAATAGAAAAATTTGATGCTGTTGAAAATATCGATGAAATTATAAATAGCAGCGATGGTATAATGGTAGCAAGAGGAGATTTAGGCATTGAAGTGCCTTATTATAGAGTGCCAAATATACAAAAACTCATCATTAAAAAAGCTAATGAAGCCAATAAACCTGTAATCACTGCCACTCAAATGCTTTTTTCGCTTGCAAAATCCAAAACTGCCACAAGAGCTGAAATTTCAGATGTTGCTAATGCTGTACTTGATGGCACTGATGCGGTTATGCTTAGCGAAGAAAGTGCGGTGGGGATTGATCCGGCAAATGCAGTTGATATTATGACTCAAACTATCATTGAAACAGAAAAAAACTATCCTTATGAAAAATTTGAAAATTTTAAATGCTTTAACGAAACTGATATCATTGCCAAATCAAGCACACAATTAGCTACTGATTTAAATGCAAATGCAATTTTTACCATTACAAGCAGTGGTGCTTCTGCGGTTAAAACAGCAAGGTATCGTCCAAAAATGGATATCATAGCTATTACTCATTCTAAAAAAGCTTTAAATTTTTTAAGTATAGTCTGGGGAGTTCAACCTGCTATATTGATAGAAAAGCATGAAAATTTAACAGAACTTTTAAGCAATTCTGTAAAACTTGGAGTTGAAAAAGGCCTTATGAAAAAAGATGGGGTTTACACTCTTACTGCAGGATTTCCAGTAGGTGTTGCAGGAAGTACAAATTTAATTAGAATTTTACAAAAAGATCAAATTGAATATTATTTAAGTTTGGGAAAATAACCCAAACTTAATATTCTTCTTCTATTAGATCACACAAGCAGTGTATGATTAAAATATGCATTTCTTGAATTCTGGCCGTATCATCACTTGGGACGACTATATTATGCTCACATAATGCATTCATCGCTCCACCACCTTTTCCACTAAGCCCTATACATTTAGTGCCAATTTCTTTGGCCTTTTCAAAAGCTTTGATCACATTTGGGCTTTTTCCACTAGTAGAAATTCCAATCAATACATCATTATTGCTAGCTAAAGCTTCAACTTGTCTTGAAAAAACAAATTCAAAACCATAGTCATTTCCTATAGCACTTAAAGCAGAAGTATCAGTGCTTAGAGCAATAGCAGCTAAAGCCTTTCTTTCTTTTTTATATCTTCCACTAAGTTCAGCTGCAAAATGTTGGCTATCTGCAGCACTTCCACCATTTCCACAAATTAAAATTTTCCCACCACTTTTCAAGCACACTTTTAATTCTTGAGCAACCGTAGCAATTTGCTCTTTTAAATTCAAACTTTGCTCTAGAGTTTTTTGATGTTGAATAAATTCCTTTTCAATTTTATTTATCATTTGCAATCCTATTAATTATATTAGTAGTACTAAATCCATCTTCAAAGTCAATTAATTCTACTTTTTTTACTAAATTTGAACCCACTACTTCCTTGCCTTTATAATCAGCTCCTTTAACTAGCACATCAGGCTTTAAAAACTCTATCAGTTCATAAGGAGTATCATCATTAAAAATCACTACATAATCTACAAAATACATACTCGCAAGCATACATGCGCGTTGGAATTCTAAATTTATAGGTCTTGAGTTTCCTTTTAGTCTTTTTACGCTTTCATCTGAATTTAAACCTACAACTAAGATATCTCCTAGTTTTTTAGCTTTTTCAAGGTATTTTATATGACCATAATGCATAATATCAAAACATCCATTGGTAAAAACTACTTTTTGATTTTGTATCAACTTCACAAGCTCTTCTTTGCTTTTAATTTTATCTTCAAAAGAAGCTTTTTTTAGATTTTTAATCTCTTCTAAACTTACACTCACACTTCCTACTTTTGCTACCACAACAGCTGCTGCATCATTTGCTAACTCACATGCTTTTACGATATCAACTTTTAAGGCTAAAGCATAAGCAAGCATAGCTATAACACTATCTCCAGCTCCTGTTACATCATAAACTTCCAAAGCTTTTGCGGGAATAATATGTAATTTCTCATCAAAAAGTGCTATTCCTTCTTCAGATAAAGTTATAATAGAATAAGCTAAATTTAAATCATCTTTTAATTTTTTCAAAGCTTTTTCTAAATTATCAATTTTTTCTACACCCAAAGCTTGAATAGCTTCTTTTTTATTTGGAGTTAGCAAGGTTGCATTTTGATATTTGCTAAAATCACTTCCTTTTGGATCAATCAAAATAGGTAAATTTAAAGTATTTGCATGCTCTATCAAAGCTTTTGTTACTTTTGAAGTTAAAACTCCTTTAGCATAATCACTCAAAATAATTGCATCATAATCTTTTGCGATTGTTTTATACTCTTGGATAATTTCATCTTCTAATTTAGTATCAAAATCATTCTCATCATCAAGTCTTAAAACTTGCTGAGAATGTGATAAAACTCTACTCTTAAGAGGGGTTTTTCTATCTTTTTCTACTAATAATTTTGCATTTAAATTCTCTTTTAAAAACCTCCCACTCTCATCATCACCCACAAGTCCTAGAGCAAAAACCTCAGCACCAAGACTTTTTAAATTTGCATATACATTACCAGCTCCACCTAGTCTTTTATCTTCTTTTTGTGATTTCATCACCATTACAGGAGCTTCTGGAGAAATTCTAGTGCAATCACACCATATATAATGATCCACCATAAAATCCCCGACAACTAAAATTTTTGGCTTTTTAGAACTTAAAAAATCAAACATTTACTTCCTTTTCATAAAGCCTTTTGATCTCATCTAAATAATCTTTTACACCCTCTTCAAGACTAAATTTAGCTTTATATGAAAAACTCTCATCTAATTTTGCTTGAGTATGGAATTGATAAGCATTTTTGTAAGGATTAGGAATATACTCACAAGGATAATTAGTGTTTAATTCTTTTTGCAAAATATCTACTATATCTTGAAAAGTTCTTGCTTTACCTGTAGCTACATTATAAATTCCACTTTTTGCTTCTAAAGCTTGTAAATTTGCACTTACAACATCTTTAATATACACAAAATCACGATAAATTTGATCACTTCCTTCAAACAAACGCGGACTTTTACCCGCTAAAATTTGATGTCCAAATTGCAAAATCATAGAAGCAGTGCTATTTTTAAAAAATTCTCCCTTGCCATATACATTAAAATATCTAAGCCCAACTATATGCATTTTATCAAAATATTTTTTTGCTAATTTATCCATCATTAATTTTGAAAATGCATAAGGGTTTTTAGGGGCTTCACTTAAATTTACAGTTTGCGGGCTTGGAGCATCTCCATAAACTGAGGCTGAACTTGCATAGATTAATTTTGCATTAAGTTCCAAAGCAAGTTCTATAAAATCTTTAAAAGTGTTTAAATTGGTCTTTAAAACTTTGTTTTGATCATAAACAGTTGTATCTGAAATTGCGGCCTTATGAAAGATCACATCAGGTTTAAAAGCTTTTATAACTTTTAAAGTTTTTTCATCATTAATATCGCCCACATAAAGCTCACCTTCAAAATCTAAAATATTCTTAAAATGACCAAAACTTTCTAAATTTCCATTTTCAAAAGTAGCACTTGATCGCATTTTATCCACAATCAAAACCTCATGTTTATCCTGAAGTTCTAGAGCAAGAGCAGAGCCTATAAAACCTGCTCCACCTGTTATCACAATTTTCATTTCCTATCCTTTAAATAATACAAAAGTTCTTTTAAATTTTTAAAGACCTTATAGTTTTTATTATCATTATAATTTTCATTAATCAAAAATAGATTTTTTATACCAGCATTGATTCCAGCTTGCATATCACTTAAATTATCCCCTATAAAAAAAGATTGTGAAAAATCTATATAAAATTCTTTTTGTGCTTTTAAAAGCATGCCAGGTTTTGGCTTACGACATTCACAATTTTCTAAATGTGGGCAGTGATAAATTTTTTCTATTTTAATGCCTTTTTTCAAAAACTCACCTAGCATATACGAGCTTAAAATTTCAAAATCTTTTTCACTATAATAAGCCCTTGCAATACCTGATTGATTAGTAGCTACAAAAATTAAAAAATTTTGCTTTTGAAAAAATTCACAAAGTTCAAAAATACCATCACAAAATTCAAAATCACTAATCTTATGAACATATTTTTTATCTATATTAACAATCCCATCTCTATCTAAAAATAACGCCTTTGTTTTCATGAAAAAATTATAATGAATTTTTTTTAAGATTTTATAATTTATCAAGTAAAAAAGTTTTTTAAGCGACTTTAAATAAAAAAAGCATATAATTAAAAACATTTTATTTTCAATTTATATAGGAGTGATACAATGAAAAAGCTACTTGTTTTATCAGCTTTGGCATGTCTTAGTGTTTCAGCTTTTGCTGCGGATGGTGCTACACTTTATAAAAAATGTGCAGTATGTCATGGTGCTAAAGCAGATAAAGTTTATCTTAATAAAGTTCCTGCTTTAAATACTTTAACTGCAGCTGAAAGATTACAATACATGAAAGATTATGCAGCAGGTAAAAGAAATGCTTATGGCCAAGGTGCAATCATGAAGATTAACCTTAAAGGTTTAACAGAAGCAGATTTTAAAGCAATTGAAGAATACATCGAGAGCTTAAAAAAATAATTTGACAGCCTTTATGGCTGTTTTTCTTGATTTTTCTTTTCCAAAGCTTCTTTTTTTCTTTTTTCCAAAATCACTGCATCGTTTAAAGCTTCTTCGCTATCATTTAAAATAGTAAATTTATAATCATCGTCAAATTGCTTATTTTTGATCCCCCAAAGTAAAGCACAAATTGCCAAAAATAAAGCAACCATAGAAACACCTATCATCATTATTAAAACACCATTCATTTTTTAATCCTTAAAGCATTTAAAATCACTATTATACTACTAAAAGACATTGACAAAGCTGCAATTAAAGGATTAATCAAACCAAAAAAAGCTAAAGGCATGCTCAAGGCATTATAAAATAAAGAAAAAGCTAAATTTTGTTTAATAATTTGATAAGTTTTTTTAGCTATTTGTATAGCCTTTTGCAAGCTTTTTAAGTCGTTTTTTAACAATATAATATCACTATTTTCCATAGCAAGCTCAGAACCTTCTTTTAAAGAAACCCCAACACCTGCATAAGAAAGTGCTAAAGCATCATTTACCCCATCTCCTACCATTAAAACCTTACCTGTTTGATTTAAGTTAGCTATTATTTGCATTTTATCTTCTGGCATACATGAAGCTTTGAAATGATTTATTTTTAATTTTTCAGCTACCTTACTCACAGCAGATAAATTATCACCACTTAACATATAAATTTGCATTTTGCATTCTTTCATAAATTCGATCAACTCTTCAGAGCTTTCTCTCATACTATCTTCTAATTCAAAAACTGCTAATATAGTTTTATTTTTAGCAAATATAAAATGCGTAGTTTGAAATTCTTGTACTTGCATATGATTTTCTTTGAAAAATTTCTCATTTCCTCCCAAAAATTCATCTTTACCCAAAAAGGCTTTATAACCTCTTGCTTGAAAATTTTGAACTTTTTCAAATTCTATTCTGCTATCAATTTTTTCATCTAAAAATTTCAAAATGCTTTTAGCCACTGGGTGGTTAGTCAGGTGTAAGAAATTTAATAACTCATTTTTATCTAACCTCTCATCCAAAAAGCTTTTTTTAACTTCTAAACTAGCCTTTGTTAAAACCCCTGTTTTATCAAATACAGCCACATTACACTTACTCAAATCCTCCACAACACCTGCTTCTTTGAATAAAATTTTTTCTTTCAAACCAGCACTAATTGCTACTAAAGAACTCACCGGAGTAGCCAAAGCCAAAGCGCATGGACAAGCTATGATTAGCACAGAAACCATGCGTATCATAGCCTCTTCAAAACCCAAATTTAGTACAAAAAAAGTAAAAGCAAAGCAAAGCAAAGCACAAGTTAAGATAATAGGTGAAAAATACTTACTTACTTGCTGTACCATTTTTTCTATTTTGGCTTTTTTTGAACTAGAGTTTTCAAGTAAATTAATAATCCTAGCTAATTTAGAATCCTTATAAAGTGTGTTTGCTTTATATAAAGCATTCCCGCTTAAAACCAAAGAAGCAGAATAAATCATATCATCTTTTTGCACATCAAGTGGTAAGCTCTCTCCGCTTAAACTAGACATATCTAAACTAATATTACCACTAATACACACTCCATCTATTAAAACCCTATCACCTTCTTTTAACTCTATAATATCTCCTATTTGCACCTCTTCTACATCAATATTTTCTATTTTTTCATTTTTTAATACCCTTACTTCATTACCTAAAAATGATCTCAAATGATCGAGCGTATCAAGGGCTTTTTTCTTACTTAAAAGCTCTAAATACTTTCCTATAAAAACAAAACAAATAATCATCGCCACAGAGTCAAAATATACCTGTGAAGCTCTTGAAAACATTGCCCACACTGAATATATATAAGCTAAACTTGCTCCACTAATTACCAAAGTGTCCATATTAACACTTTTAAATTTCAAAGCATAATAGGCATTTTTATAAAAAATCGAGCCTGTGTAAAAAAGTACAGGAGTACAAAGTAAAAATTCAGCAAAATGTAAAATATCTTTAATATCAGCTTCCATACCACTAAAAAACCCAGCATATTTAGCTACAGATATCCACATAATATTCATTACGCAAGCTATAGCAACTATTAATTTCGCATAAAAATCTCTTTTGGTTTGAGTTGCTCTTTGTTCATTTTTTGTAGGTAAATACACACTAGCCTTATAGCCTATACTTTCTATATTTTGGATAATTTTTACTAGATTAATACTTTTTTCATCAAAAACAATTCTAGCTTTATGGGTAATAGAATTAATATCAACCTCTATCACTCCTTCGCTTTTAATGAGAATTTTTTCATTAAGCCAAACACAGGCTGCACAATGAATTTCTTCTATTAGCAAAAAAACCTCACTAAAACCTTCTTTTGTTTTTTGTATGTATTTTTCATAGTCTTTAATACTATATTCTATTGTTACTGGGGTTAAAGTTTGATTACCAAGTTTTTCATAAAATTCCTCCAAATTATTCTCTTGTAAAATTTCATATACACTTTCACAGCCTTTACAACAAAAATAATTTCCATTTTTTTCTATCATTTGTTCTTGTTTAAAGCTTAATTGGCAATGCTTACATCTCATTTTATACTTTCTTTATAAGTTTTTACAATATTTTATCATTTTTTCAAACTTTCAATTTTAAAAATTATTTACAAAGCTATATTATAATTTCCAAAATTTGACAAAAAAGTATTTTTTTTAATAAAATCTTTTTTGAATAAACTAAAACAAAAACTACATTTTCTACATTTTATGAGGATATATGGAAAATACAAAAGAAAAGAAACAACACCAAAGAACACACATTCCTGTTGAAGGTTATAAAATAGAAGATTTAAAGTTGCTTGATTTAGAAAGCTTAGTAAAAATAGCAAATGAAGCAGAAATAGAAAATCCAAGAGAATTTAGAAGACAAGATCTTATTTTTGAAATTCTAAAAGCACAAACCAAAAAAGGTGGCTTTATACTCTTTACAGGAATTTTAGAAATTTCGCCTGAAGGTTATGGATTCTTGCGTGGAATGGACTCAAATTTAAGCGATAGTGTAAATGATGCTTATGTATCAAACTCACAAATTCGCAAATTTGCTCTGCGTGTAGGAGATATAGTTACTGGTCAAGTTAGAGAGCCAAAAGATCAAGAAAAATACTATGCTTTATTAAAAATTGAAGCAATCAACTATCTTCCATTAAAAGAAGCTAGAGAAAGACCTTTATTTGACAATCTTACTCCAATTTTTCCAACTGAAAAAATCAAATTAGAATATGATCCTTTAAAATTAACAGGCAGAATGCTTGATTTATTTGCCCCTATAGGAAAAGGTCAAAGAAGCTTAATAGTAGCACCTCCAAGAACTGGTAAAACTGAGTTAATGAAAGAACTAGCTACCGCTATTGCTAAAAATCATCCGGAGGCTCATTTGATTGTACTTTTAGTAGATGAGCGCCCTGAAGAAGTTACAGATATGCAAAGATGTGTTAAAGGCGAGGTTTTTAGCTCTACTTTTGACTTACCCGCTTATAATCATGTTAGAGTGGCTGAGCTTGTTATAGAAAAAGCAAAAAGGATGGTAGAAACAGGTAAAGATGTTATTATATTACTTGATTCTATTACAAGATTAGCAAGAGCTTATAACACTGCTACACCAAGCAGTGGTAAAGTTTTAAGTGGTGGGGTTGATGCAAATGCCTTGCATAAGCCAAAACGCTTTTTTGGTGCAGCTAGAAATATAGAGCATGGTGGCTCATTAACCATTATAGCAACTGCTTTGATAGAAACAGGCTCAAGAATGGATGAAGTGATTTTTGAAGAATTTAAAGGAACAGGAAATAGCGAAATCGTTCTTGATAGAAATATTTCAGACAGAAGAATTTACCCTGCAATTAACATCATAAAATCAGGCACTAGAAAAGAAGAATTACTCCAAGGTGTTGAAAAACTTCAAAAAATTTGGGCGATTAGATCAGCTATTTCACAAATGGATGATATAGAAGCTTTAAAATTCTTATACTCTAAAATGCTAAAAACCAAAAGCAATGAAGAGTTGTTATCCATCATGAATGAGTAGTAATGCTCCAAGCTCTTGCTGTTAAATACAGACCAAAAAATTTCAATGAGCTTGTAGGACAAAATACTGTTTCTACAAGCTTAAAATATGCTCTTGAAAATAACCGCTTAGCACATGCTTATTTATTTTCAGGATTACGCGGAAGTGGAAAAACTTCAAGTGCAAGAATTTTTTCAAGAGCCCTAGTATGCGAAAAAGGACCAAGTGCTAACCCTTGTGGAGAATGTTCTCAATGTTTATCTTCACTCAGTGGCTCTAATATAGACATTATAGAAATGGATGCTGCAAGCCATAGAAGCTTAGAAGACATTCAAGAGCTTATCGAGCAAGTTAAGTACGCTCCATCTTTAGCTAGGTTTAAAATTTTTATTATCGATGAAGTGCATATGCTTACCCCACAAGCAGCAAATGCCTTGCTTAAAACCTTGGAAGAACCACCAAGCTATGTAAAATTTATACTAGCAACAACTGACCCTTTAAAACTTCCTGCTACGGTTCTTTCAAGAACGCAGCATTTTAGATTTAAGCAAATTTCTATCCACGATATCTTAAATCATCTTGAGTGGATTTTAGAAAAAGAAAATATCAATTATGAAAAAGAAGCTTTAAAACTCATAGCAAGAAGTGGAAACGGATCTTTAAGAGATACTCTAACTTTATTAGATCAAGCCATAGTATATTGTCAAAATCATATACAAACACAAAAAATTACTGCGATGCTAGGCTTTTTAGATCCATCTAAAATTGAAGAATTTTATCAAGCCATTTTAGCTAGCGATAAAGATAAAGTTCTTGAGTTTTTAAAAGAATTTGAAGATTACGAGGCAAGCAATGTCATCGATGAGATGATATTTTTTTTAAAAGAAGCATTTTTTGCTAAAAACAATCTTTTTTCTATGTTAATTTACGAAAGATTTTTTAGAATTCTTTCGCGTGCTAAGACTATGTTAAATTCTAGCGATGATGATAGTTTTGTACTTTGTGTTATGGCTTTCATGCTTATAGAAGCAACTTATCTAAAAAGTATTGATGAGGCTATTTACAGTAAAAGCCCAAAACAAGATAACACACCAAGCCCAAAACAACAAGAAATTCTTTCTACACAAACAATTAAAGAAGAAAAACTTAATCCTTATGAAAGTTTGTTAAAAGCTATTTACAAAAGAGATTATGATTTAGCTGAAGTTTTCAAAAAAACCACGCAGTTTATTTCCTTTGAAGATGATATTTTAAGTATTAGCTCACATGCTAAAGATGGTGATAGAAAAACCCTAAACAATGGCTTTAAATTAATCAAAGTCTTGCTTCATGAGCTTTTTGGAGAAAAAACACAAATTAAAATTCAAAAAATAGAAACTATAGATACCCAAAAATTACAAGATATATTCAAAACTCCTATAAAACAAGAAATAAAAAGTACTCCGAATTTAAATGAACATTTTGAAAATTTTAAAAAAGATGCTAAAAAATACGATCCTAAAGACGAAACCAAAGAAGCTCTCAATAAGCTCTTTGGCTCCCCAACTATACAAAATTAAAAACTGCCGTTGATTGAAATATAAATTCTTCTTCCTTCTTCTATGCGATTATAAGTATTTACCCAAGTATCTTCACCTTTGTTTTTATAAGACTCCCAATCATTTGTAAAACTTTTATCAAAAAGATTATAAATTGCCGCATTAATATTCCATTTTTTATTAATATCATAACGCACACCCATAGAAGCTAAAAAGACATCTTGATAATACTCTCTATTAATATTTGTATCACCCATATAACGATCTATTTGCCATTCGCCTTTTATCCATGGAGTGAATTTACTAAAGATATTATAACTTGCTTTTAGCATGATATTGTGTTTTAGACTATCAATTTCTGGTTTTCCTATCATGGTTTTATCTTGCGCATCTTTAATTTCACTATCAAGATAAGTATAAGCTAGATCTAAATTTAAATGCTCTATAGGAGTAATCCCAGCTCCAAGTTCTATGCCTCTATACTCAACCTTGCCATGATTAATCGCCTGATAGCATGTATCAGCTTCACATTTTCCAATACCCAAAATCATACTTTCTTTACTAAATTTTTGACTAGAAATTTTATCTTTAAAATTTGTCAAAAACCCAGTAGCTGAAATATAAAATAAGTCATTATTATAAACAGCAGCTAATTCATAATTAAGCGATGTTTCTTCTTTTAAATTCGGATTTCCATACATAGGATATTTACCTTGTCCACTATAATTATAAGCACCAGCTATCAATCTATTAGCATATGGAGTTCTAAAGCCCGTTGAAACACCACCTTTTAAAGTAAGCTCACTAGTAGGATTATAAACCAAATAAGCCCTTGGTGAAATATTATTTCCAAAAATTTCATGATAATTATATCTTGCACCAAAAGTAAATCTTAAATCATCTCTTATACTATACTCATCTTCTGCAAAAAGAGCTAATAAATACTGATCAAAATTCGTAGGATTAGCGATTTTATCTTGCATTTTTTCAAGTCTATATTCACCACCCACGCTTAAAATATGACTTTGACCTAAAGGAATAACTGATCTTGTATCTACGATAATATCTTCAGCAACTATATCTCTATTTTGCCCTAAAAATGACTGATTTGCCTGGCCAACCACCTCACGCCCATCGTTACTTACACGGTTATACTGCAAGGTAGAAGTAATCGAAAAATCTTCATACACACCCTCATGACTTAAATAAGTTGCCAACTTATCCACTTGCATAGTGTCTGTATAACCACCTGTTAAAGAGCCATCATTTTTATCTGTTGGTTTTGTTAATGTGCCTAGTTGGCCTTTTTTATTATCATAGTGATTTCTTGAAAAATCAATATCAAATATCAAGGTATTATAATCATCTACTAAGTAATTTAACCTAGTTCCTAAACTAAAATTATTAGCTTTTGTAGGACTTTGAGCCTGATCACCTTGCACTCTTTGTCCACTTCCATTACTAAATTCAACATTAGATTGTTCCCTATAAAACTCTCTAAAACGTAAGGTTAATCCTAGACGATCATTCATCAATGGGCCACTTGAATATATACTTGTGCCATAAGTATTGCCCCATTCTTTATGTGCATTAAAAATACTATCTAAACTAACTGATGTTTCCCATTTATCGCTTACTTTTTTTGTGATGATATTTACAACACCACCTAAAGCTTCAGAACCATATAAAGTACTCATTGGTCCTTTTATCACTTCTATTCTTTCTATGCTAGAAATTGGAGGTAAAAATGAATTTGAAATCTCATTAAAACCATTAGGTCCTACTTCTCCACCTATCCCTTGACGGCGCCCATCGATTAAAATTAAAGTGTATCCGGTAATACCTCTCATGGTGATATTATAAGATCCAGTTTTTCCCTTACTAGCAAATAAATCTATACCAGGAATATCAGCAATAGCTTCAGCAACATCTCTATAAGGCTTACTCTCTAAATCTTTTTTACCAATCACATTTATAGTAGCAGGAGCTTCTTTAATATCTTGAGAAAATCCCGAAGCACTCACTATAGAGCTATCTAATAAAACCTCTTGTGATAAGGCATTACAGACCAAAAGACTAGCAACACAAACTGACAAGCAATAATTTTTCATTATTTCCTTTCTTAAATAAACAAAATTTTCAAAGTTGGAATATTATGATAATAATTATTAATTTAAAATAAATTTATTATATCAATTATGATAATTGTTATTAATAAATAATTTAATTTTCAGTAATATAATCACAAAAATTTTTAAAGCGAGGATGTATGGAATTTTTAAAAACTTATATTGACTTAATTATATTTATTGTTTTAGGGTTAATGGCATTTATTGCTATATGGTGCACTATAGAACGCATCTTATTTTTTAGAAAAATTAAACTAAATGATTATCAATGCCAAGAAAAATTTGATGATGCAATTAGTGAAAATATCACTATGCTTTATATTATTTATACTAACGCTCCTTATGTAGGACTTTTAGGAACTGTAGTAGGGATTATGATTACATTTTACGACATGGGAGCAAGTGGAAATATTGATATAAAATCTATTGTTATTGGCTTATCGCTGGCTTTAAAGGCTACTGCTTTGGGAATTTTAGTTGCCATCCCTTCTTTGATGGCTTATAATGGGTTGCTTAGAAAAATATCAACTTTGAGTAATGCATATCGTATTTTTAAGGATAAAAATGCTTAAATTGCCAAAAAATGAAGGTTTAAATATTATTCCTTTTATAGATATAATGCTTGTTTTACTAGCCATTGTTTTAAGTATATCCACTTTTATCGCACATGGTGAAATCAAAATCAATCTACCTCAAAGTGAAAATTCAAATTCCATAAGTGAAAATAAAGACAAAATAAGCATCTTAATCGATAAAGAAAATGAATTTTATATCGATGGAAAAACAGTTTCGATAGAAGAAATAAAAGAAAATTTTGACACTATAAATTCTAAAACCTTAGTAGAGTTAAAAAGCGATAAAGAAGCAAAATTTGAAAGCTTTGTAAAAATTATTGATATTTTAAAAAATAAAAATCATGAAAATTTTCAAATTTTAACAGAGCAAAAAAGATGAAGACTTTTATAAGTAATCATAAAAATCAATCATTTTTCATTACTTTATTTATCTTTTTACCTTTACTTTTTGTTTTTCTTTATACTAAGAATTTTTTATATATACAACATAACACTGCAAAGGAAGAAAAATTTAATATAGCTATAAAACAATTTTTACAAGATTCTCCTAAAGTAAAAAACGAACAATCTAAACAAGAAAAAATAAAAAAAATAGAACAAGTAAAAGAAAAACCTATCGTTCAACCTAAAAAAATAAATACTTCAACCGATACTAAAGCAACAAATCGATTAAAAGAGGAAATAAAATCTCAAAAAATAACATCTCAAGAAAAAAACATCCTGATAAATTCTCAAGAAAGTATATCTTTAACTAATAACAATGAACTTTTAAAAGAAGTTAAGCAAGCTATAGATAAAGCTTTAATTTATCCTAGGCAAGCTAGAAAAATGCGGATGAGTGGTGAAATTTTAGTAGAATTCACATGGACTAAGGATAAAAACTTATTAAACTTAAAAATATTAAAACCATCAAAATATAAACTATTAAATGATAGTGCCTTAGAAACTATACGCATAGCATCTAAGAATTTTCCACAATATGAAAAAACTTTTCATATAAGAATACCTTTAATATACAAAATAAACTAAGCAATTTTACTTAGTTTGTCTTGATTAAATTATGTCCTTTATAGATCCCATAAATTTTATAATCTCCATTTTTAAGCATCAAAACTACAGGATATTCTTCTTCATAACCTTGTTCCATTCCAGGACTTCCTTGAGGCATACCAGGAGCAGAAATACCTATAACATCCTCAGGTTTATTTTCCAAAAGCCAAGCAACTGCATCTTCAGGAACATGCCCTTCTATAGCATAGTCATCAATCACGCCAGTATGACAGCTTTGATACATAGGCTGAATATTCATTTTTTCTTTTATTTTTAAAAAATCTTCACTTTTGTGTATTTGTACTTTATAGCCTTTATCTTTCATATAATTAGCCCAAAGATCGCAACATCCACAAGTGGGACTTTCGTAAATATTTAATATTTTTTCATTAGCCAATAAGCTTGTAAAACCAAGCGTTAAAGTTAAAAATAATTTTTTCATATATCCTCCAAAAATAAAAAAGATACAATACATTACAAAAATTAATATTTTATATCAAAAACCAAAAATATCAACTATGGCTAATTAAAAATATTAAATTAAAGTATTACTACTAAATAAAATTTCTAAATAGCTTTTCTGATTTTCTACCACTTAATAAATACTAAAACCTTCTTTTTATTTTGTAA